>NZ_JACARZ010000019.1:0-136794 GCF_013386315.1 Pseudomonas sp. P7779
CCTGGCATCCCCCCCAAGGTTGATCGCATACCCGCCACCCCCCTGGGTCTTGCGACAAATCGAGCAATAACACCGCTGATAAGGGTAGGGATGCGCACTCTCAAGACTGAACGAAACCGCGCCGCAATGGCAGGAACCTTCAAGCTGCATGACCAGATCTCCTTCGCAAAAGGGCAACGTTAGCTTAGGCGCCCGGCAGCCGGGGCGGTTCCATCTCGGGCATCAAGGTCGCGATCAACGCCCGAATCGTACCCGGCAACGCCTCCAGTTCCCGCACCAGAATACTGCGCTCACGCACTGCCCAAACCTCATCCAGCTTCACCGTCACCAGTTGCATGGTCCGGCTGTGCCGCACGGCGGCCGACTCGGGAATGATGCCGATCCCCACGCCCGCCTCAACCATCCGGCAGATCGCCTCGAAGCTCGACATTTGAATGCGCAACGACAAGTGCTTGCCCAGCCGCTCCACATGCTCACGCAGGAAACTCAGCAACGTGCTGCCGTCATGCAAGCCGATATGTTGATAAGCCAGGGTTTGCTCCAGCGTCACCGAAGGCAGGCTCGCCAGCGGATGCCCCACCGGTACCGTCAGCACCAGGTGGTCGGTGCTGAAGTGCAGCACCTGCAAACCCGACGCTTCCACAGGCCCGGCGATGATGCCCATGTCGCTGGTGCCATCCAGCACGCCCCGCACGATATCCCGCGACAGCCGCTCCTGCAGGTCCACCGTCACGCCGGGGCGCTGGGACAGGAAGCCGGCCAGCACCTCCGGGAGAAATTCGGTCACGGCGGTGGTGTTGGCAAAAATGCGGATATGCCCGGCCGAGTCGATGCCGTATTGGGTGAACTCGCTTTTCAGGTAATCTACCTGGCGCATGATCAGCCGCGCATGGTGCAGCAGCCGTTCGCCCGCCGGGGTGATCTCCACGCCACGGCTGTCGCGGTACAACAGGCGGGTGTCGAGTTGGCCCTCCAGGGCCTTGATCCGCGCACTGGCGGCGGCCGGCGAAAGGAACGCGCGCTTGGCGCCCTGGGTCAGGCTGGGGGATTCGGCGATATGGATAAACAGGCGTAAGTCAGCCAGATCAAAGTGCATGCAAGGCTCCGGGGCAGCGACGAAGAACCCATGCGGGAGCAGGCAAGCCAGCTCCCACATTGATCATCCGGGTTCTTGAGATCTTTATTATGGGCGATGGCGTTCAGCATAGCCGAACGCTGCTTTATTGAAATGCAAATTCTCAGAACGGCCAGGGCCCAGCATGATCCGGTTCAGATTCCCTGCCCGAGGACATGCACCTGATGAGCGCCACAGACTGGATCGGCCGTAGCGAAACAGCCCACGACCACTTGAGCCACAACCTGCTCAAACGCATCGCCGCCACCTTTGGCGAAGCGGTACCGGCAGATGGCGAGCCGGTTCCGCCGTTGTGGCAATGGTGCTTTTTCCAGGACCCGCTGCCCGAATCAGCCCTGGGCGGTGACGGTCATCCGGCCCGTGGCGGCTTCCTGCCGCCGGCCGATAATCGCAACCGCATGTGGGCCGGCGGGCGCATCGAGTTCTTCCATGCATTGCGTGCCGGTGAGGCCGCCACCCGCGTTTCGACCATCACCCAGGTGGAAGAAAAAACCGGTCGCACCGGCTCGTTGTTGTTCGTCACCGTGCGCCACGACTATTCCCAGGACGGCCGCCTGGCCCTGCGCGAAGAACAGGACATCGTCTACCGCGAACCCACGCCGCCCAAGCAGGGCAGTGGTGACGCGCTCCCCGAAGGCGCCTGGCGTGAAGCGGTCGACCCGACGCCAACCCTGTTGTTCCGCTACAGCGCCGTGACCTTCAACGGCCACCGCATTCACTACGACTACCCCTACGTCACCGGCACCGAAGGTTATTCGGGACTGGTGGTGCACGGGCCGCTGATCGCCACCTTGAGCCTGCGCGCATTTTGCCGCGCCAACCCCGCGGCCACGTTGCGCCGTTTCTCGTATCGCGGCGTGCGTCCGTTGATTGCCCCGCAAGCCTTTGAAGTGGGCGGGCACGTCACCGCGCCGGGCGTCGCGGAACTGTGGGCGGGCAACGCCGACGGCCTGGCCCAGCGCGCCGAACTGCATTTCGAATAAACCTCCAAGAACAACAGGCGGAGAGCCGTTAATGAACCCGAATGACAACGAAGAACTGAATGCCATCCGCGAAGGCGTGCGCGCACTCTGCGCCGAATTCGACGCTGCCTACTGGCGCAAGGTCGATGAAGAAAAGGGCTTCCCGGAAGCCTTCGTCAAAGCCCTGACCGACGCCGGCTGGCTGTCGGCAATGATCCCCGAAGAATACGGCGGCTCCGGCCTGGGGCTGGCGGAAGCCTCGGTGATTCTGGAAGAAGTGAACCGCTGCGGCGGCAACTCCGGCACGGTCCACGGCCAGATGTACAACATGTTCACCTTGCTGCGTCACGGCAGCGAAGCACAGAAACGCTTCTACCTGCCCAAGCTCGCCAGCGGCGAATTGCGCCTGCAGTCGATGGCCGTGACCGAGCCCACCACCGGCACCGACACCACCAAAATCAAGACCACCGCAGTCAAGCGCGGCGACAAGTACGTGATCAATGGCCAGAAAGTCTGGATCTCGCGGGTGCAGCATTCCGACCTGATGATCCTGCTGGCCCGCACCACGCCGTTGGCCGAGGTGAAGAAAAAATCCGAAGGCATGTCGATCTTCCTGGTGGACTTGCAGGAAGCCATCGGCAACGGCCTGACCGTGCAGCCCATCGCCAACATGGTCAACCACGAGACCAACGAACTGTTCTTCGATAACCTGGAATTGCCGCTGGACAGCCTGATTGGCGAGGAGGGCAAGGGCTTCCGCTACATCCTCGACGGCTTGAATGCCGAGCGGACGCTAATTGCCGCCGAGTGCATCGGCGATGGCCGCTGGTTTATCGAGAAAGCCAGCGCCTATGCCCGCGACCGCGTGGTATTTGGTCGGCCCATCGGACAGAACCAGGGCGTGCAGTTCCCGATTGCCGAAGCCCATATCGAGATCGAAGCAGCCGACCTGATGCGCTGGCGTGCCTGTGAGGAATACGACAGCGGCGCCAATGCCGGGGCCAGCGCGAACATGGCCAAGTACCTCGCGGCCAAGGCTTCCTGGGAGGCGGCCAACGCCTGCCTGCAAACCCACGGCGGCTTCGGGTTTGCCTGCGAATACGACGTGGAGCGCAAGTTCCGCGAAACCCGCCTGTACCAGGTTGCGCCGATCTCCACCAACCTGATCCTGTCCTACGTGGCCGAGCATCTGCTCGAACTGCCACGCAGTTTCTGAGGGCCCGACCATGAGCCATACCCAAGCGCTGTGTCGGTTCCTCGCCGAGTTGAATTACGCACAATTGCCGGACGCCGTACTCGCCCGCACCGAAGACCTGTTCCTCGACTGGCTCGCCTCGGCGCTGGCCAGCAAGGGCGCGCATCCGATCCCGCTGTTCGAACGTTATGCCCGCAGGATGGGCCCGGCTGATGGCCCGGCGCAGATCATCGTCAACGGCGGCAGCAGCAGTGCCTATTTCGCCGCGCTGGTGAATGGCGCGTCGTCGCACCTGGTGGAGCAGGATGACCTGCACAACAGCTCGGTATTGCACCCGGCGACCGTGGTGTTTCCGGCGGCATTGGCGGCGGCGCAAGACCTCGGCAAGTCCGGTCGCGAACTGCTGCTGGCCTCGGTGGCCGGCTACGAAGCCGGGATTCGCATCGGCGAATTCATGGGCCGCTCCCACTACCGGATCTTCCACACCACGGCCACCGTCGGCACCCTCGCGGCGGCGGTGGCCGTGGGCAAATTGCTCGACTTCAACCAAGAGCAATTCATCAACCTGCTGGGCAGTGCCGGCACTCAGGCGGCCGGGCTGTGGGAGTTCCTGCGGGATGCCGCCGACTCCAAGCAACTGCACACTGCCAAGGCCGCTGCCGATGGTTTGCTGGCGGCGTATCTGACGGCGGACGGGCTGACCGGTGCGCGCAATATTCTGGAAGGTGATCAGGGGATGGCGGCGGGCATGTCCACCGACGCCGACCCAGGCAAATTGTCCGATCGCCTCGGCAGTCGCTGGGCGCTGCTGGAAACGTCGTTCAAGTTCCATGCTTCATGCCGGCATACCCATCCGGCCGCCGATGCGCTGCTGGATCTGATGCAGCGCGAAGGGCTCGGCCATGAGCAGATCGCCCATGTGGAAACCCGCGTTCACCAGGGCGCCATCGACGTGTTGGGCCGGGTGACGCTGCCGCAGACCGTGCACCAGGCCAAGTTTTCCATGGGCACCGTGCTGGGGTTGATTGCCGTGCATGGCAAGGCCGGGCTGACCGAGTTTCACGAGCTGGCGCTGAGCGACGGGGACGTGGCGGCGTTTCGCGACAAGGTCTCCATGACCCTCGACGCCGAAGTCGACGGTGCCTATCCGCAGCGCTGGCTGGGCCGGGTGATCGTGACCACCGCCGATGGTCGCACCCTGCACGGCGCCATCGACGAACCCAAGGGCGACCCGGGCAACACCCTGAATCGCTCGGAGCTGGCCGACAAGTTCCAGCGCCTGACTCAATTCAGCGGTGCCCGCACACCCGCGCAAACCACCGGGCTGATCGAAAAAGTCTGGGACCTGCGCAACGCCGCGTCCCTGGCTCACTGGCTTTAAGGAACTGTCATGACCGCTAATCAACGACCGCTGGACGGCATCACCGTTGTCAGCCTGGAACACGCGATTGCCGCACCGTTCTGCACCCGCCAGTTGGCCGACCTGGGCGCGCGGGTGATCAAGATCGAACGTCCCGGCGCTGGCGACTTTGCCCGGGGCTATGACGAGCGCGTGCGCGGCCTGGCCTCGCATTTCGTGTGGACCAACCGCTCCAAGGAAAGCCTGACCCTGGACCTCAAGCACGACGATGCCGGGGACATCCTGGAAACCCTGCTGGCCGATGCCGATGTGCTGGTGCAGAACCTCGCACCGGGCGCGGCCGCGCGCATGGGTTTGTCATTCGAGGCGCTGCATGAGCGCTTCCCGCGGCTGATCGTCTGCGACATCTCCGGCTATGGCGAGGGTGGCCCGTATGAAAAGAAAAAGGCCTACGACCTGCTGATCCAGAGCGAAGGCGGCTTTCTCTCGGTCACCGGTGGCCCGGGTGAAGACCAGATGGCCAAGGCCGGCTGCTCCATCGCCGATATCTCCGCCGGTATGTACGCCTACAGCGGCATCCTCTCGGCGCTGCTGCTGCGGGGCAAGACCGGGCAGGGCAGTCGCATCGACGTCAGCATGCTGGAAAGCCTGGTGGAGTGGATGGGCTACCCGATGTATTACGCGTTCGACGGCGCGCCCCAGCCACCGCGCGCGGGTGCGGCGCATTCGACGATCTACCCCTACGGGCCGTTTCCCACCGGCGACGGCGGCACGGTGATGCTCGGGTTGCAGAACGAGCGCGAGTGGGCGGCGTTCTGCGACAAGGTGCTGCTTACCCCGGAATTGGCCACCGACGAGCGTTTCTCGGCCAACTTCAAGCGTTCGGAAAACCGCGACGTGCTGCGCCAGATCATCGTCGACAGTTTTGCGCAGATGAGCGCCGAGGGCGTGATCCAGCGCCTGGAAGACGCGCAAATCGCCAGTGCACGAGTCAACGACATGCAAGGCGTGTGGGACCACCCGCAGCTCAAGGCCCGGGACAGTTGGCGTGAAGTCGACAGCCCGGCGGGCAAATTACCGTCGTTGCTGCCACCGGCACGTAATGCCGCGTTCACCCCGCGGATGGATGCGGTGCCGGGACTGGGGCAGCACAGCCAGGGGATTCTCGACCAGTTGGGTTACTCCGCTGAAGCCATCGACGGCCTGCGTATCCGCGGCGTTATCTGACAAGGAATCGAACGATGCCAACCTCTCTTGTGCGCTCTGCGCTGTTTGTACCGGGCAGCCGACCGGAACGTTTTGCCAAGGCCCTGGCCAGTGGCGCCGATGCGGTGATTGTGGATTTTGAAGACGCGGTGGAAGAGCCGCTCAAGCGTCAGGCCCGGGACAACCTCGGGGTGTTTTTGCAGGCGACGCCGGCGGCGCGGGTGTGGGTGCGGATCAACGCGCCGGAGCATCCCGAGCATTTTGCCGATGTGGCGTTCTGTCAGGCCCACGCCGGGGTCGCGGGGGTGTTGCTGCCCAAGGTTGAAAGTGCGGCCCAGGTGGCCGTGGTGGCTGCAACGGGCAAGGCTATCTGGCCGATTATCGAGAGTGCGCGGGGTTTGCTGGCGGTGGCGGAAATCGCCCATGCGCCGCTGGTGGAGCGCCTGTCGTTTGGTGGCCTGGACCTGGCGCTGGACTTGAACCTGAGCAGCGGCTCCCCGGCCGCGCAATTTGCCCTCGACCAGGCTCGCCTTGCCTTGATCGTGCATTCCCGCGCCGCCGGGCTGGTGGCGCCGCTGGACGGCGTGCACCCGGCCATCGACGACCCCGAAGGCCTGCGCCGTTCGATTCGGCATGCCTATGAAATGGGCTTTGCCGGCGCGTTGTGTATCCATCCCAAGCAGGTGGCGGTGATTCACCAGGCGTTGGCCCCCAGTGCCGAGGATCTGGCCTGGGCCAAACGGGTGGTGGACGCTGGTGCCCATGGGGCCGGGGCGTATCAGCTGGACGGGCAGATGGTGGATGCACCGGTGTTGCTGCGGGCCCAACGATTATTAGCCGCGCAACCGTAGAAATGTGGGAGCGGGCTTGCTCGCGAAAGCGGTGGGTCAGCCAGTGCATCCGGTGACTGGCACACCGCTTTCGCGAGCAAGCCCGCTCCCACAATGGATCCCCGTTGTTTGCGAAGTCGGCGTTCGTCCACGCCGAACGCAGGTATCTAAAATTCGAAATTCTCTATACGCGTGACATCAGGCACCTTGCCCTATAACACAACAATAAGAAGGTGATTTTCCATGCTCAAGCTTTCTCGGGCGCTGTTCTGCGCCGCCACCTTGTTTGCCGCGGGCCTGGCCCAGGCGGGCGACCCCATCGTGATCAAGTTCGCCCACGTGGTCGCGGAAAACACCCCCAAAGGCCAGGGCGCCTTGCTGTTCAAGAAGCTCGCTGAAGAACGCCTGCCCGGCCGGGTGAAAGTCGAGGTGTACCCCAACTCCTCGCTGTTCGGCGACGGCAAGGAAATGGAAGCGCTGCTGCTGGGCGACGTGCAGATGCTGGCGCCGTCCCTGGCCAAGTTTGAGCAGTACACCAAGCAAGTACAGATCTACGACCTGCCGTTCCTGTTCAACGACCTGGCGGCGGTCGACCGTTTCCAGGCGGCCCAGGGCAAGGCGCTGCTGACCTCGATGCAAGACAAGAACATCCTCGGCCTGGCCTATTGGCACAACGGCCTCAAGCAACTGTCGGCGAACAAGGCATTGCGTGAGCCCAAGGATGCCCGTGGCCTGAAGTTCCGCGTGCAGGCCTCCAGCGTCCTGGAGGAGCAGTTCAAGGCGATCCGCGCCAACCCGCGCAAGATGAGTTTTGCCGAGGTGTACCAGGGCTTGCAGACCGGCACCGTCAACGGCACCGAGAACACCTGGTCGAACTATGAAAGCCAGAAGGTCAACGAAGTGCAGAAGTACTTCACCGAATCCAACCATGGCCTGATCGACTACATGGTGATCACCAACGCCAAGTTCTGGAACGGCCTGCCGCCGGATGTACGCACCACTCTGGACCAGGTCATGGTTGAAGTCACCGTCGAGGTGAACAAGCAGGCCGAGGCGCTGAACCAGTCGGCCAAGCAGAAGATCATCGACGCCAAGACCAGCGAAATCATCGAACTGACGCCCGAGCAACGCCAGCTCTGGCGCGAAGCCATGCGCCCGGTGTGGCAGAAGTTCGAAGGTGAAATCGGCGCTGACCTGATCAAGGCGGCCGACGCGTCGAACCAGTAATTTGGAGAGCACCGAGATCAAATGTGGGAGCGGGCTTGCTCGCGAATGCAGTCTTTCAGTTGATGCATTCGGTGACTGACACACCGCCTTCGCGAGCAAGCCCGCTCCCACATTTTGATCCGGTTCCCGCCTCCAAGCCTTGCACACACCTATCTCCGCTTCGCGAGGTTTTGCCATGCAAACGCTAAGGCGCGTCTGGGAGCACCTGGAGGAAGGCTTTATCGCCATCCTGCTGGCCGCCATGACCCTGGTGACTTTTGTCTACGTCATGCTCAACAACATCTACACCCTGTTCTTTGCCCTTGCCGACAAGTGGGCGTGGAGCAGCGGTTTCTTCAATGCCCTGGGTGACCACACCATGGGCTGGGCCCAGGACATGACCTGGAGCGTGGCGCTGACCAAGGCCATGTTCGGTTGGTTGATTTTCTTTGGCATCTCCTACGGCGTACGCACCGCCGGCCACCTGGGGGTGGACGCGCTGGTCAAGCTGACGCCGCGCCGGGTGCAGCGCCTGCTGGGCATGCTCGCCTGCCTGTGCTGCCTGGCCTACGCCGGGCTGTTCATGGTTGCCAGCTACAAGTGGTTGAGTGCGGTGATGACCGCCCACATCGGCGCGGAAGACCTCGACCAGTTCGGCATCGATGTCGGCGACATTATTGTGATCGTGCCCATCGGCTTTGCCCTGGTGTTCATCCGCTACCTGGAAATTTTCTACCGCATCTTCACCCACCGCCAAACCGGGCTGGGCCTGGCCGACGAAGCCGGTGAAGCCAGCAAGTTGGCCGGCAGCCATGAGGAGCGTCACTGATGGCCGTTCTGTGTCTGTTTTTGCTGCTGTTCGTGTTCATGTTCCTCGGTGTGCCCATCGCTATTTCCCTGGGGTTGTCGGGCGCGGTGTCGATCCTGATGTTCAGCCCGGACTCGGTGAGTTCCCTGGCAATCAAGCTGTTTGAAACCTCGGACGCCTATACCTTCCTGGCGATTCCGTTCTTCCTGTTGTCGGGTGCGTTCATGACCACCGGTGGCGTGGCGCAGCGGCTGATCGACTTTGCCAACGCCTGCGTCGGGCATATCCGCGGCGGGCTGGCGATTGCGGCGGTGCTGGCATGCATGCTGTTTGCCGCACTGTCGGGCTCCTCGCCCGCGACAGTGGCGGCGGTGGGTTCGATTGCCGTGGCGGGCATGGTGCGCTCGGGCTACCCGAAGGAATTCGGCGCCGGGATCATCTGCAACGCCGGTACCCTGGGCATCCTGATTCCGCCGTCGATCGTGATGGTGGTGTACTCGGCCGCCACGGAAACCTCGGTGGGCAAGCTGTTCATGGCCGGGGTGATTCCGGGCCTGCTGCTGGGCTTGATGTTGATGGTCGCGATCTACATCGTCGCGCGCATCAAGAAACTGCCGGCCCAGCCACGGGCGACCTTTCGCGAGTGGCTGACCTGCGCCCGCCGGGCATTCTGGGGCCTGTTGCTGCTGGTGATCATCCTGGGCGGGATCTACAGCGGCATGTTCACCCCGACCGAAGCGGCGGCGGTGGCGGCGGTGTACTCGGCGTTTGTCGCGCTGTTCATCTACAAGGACATGAAGATCAGGGATTGCCCCAAGGTGCTGCTGGAGTCCGGGCGCCTGGCGATCATGCTGATGTTTATCATCGCCAACGCCATGCTCTTCGCTCACGTGCTGACCACGGAGCAGATTCCCCAGGAAATCACCGCGTGGGTGATCTCCGAGGGCCTGACGCCGATTGGTTTCCTGATCATGGTCAACGTGGTGTTGCTGGTGGCGGGCAGCTTTATGGAGCCGTCGGCGATCGTGCTGATCCTGGCGCCGATCTTTTTCCCGATTGCGATGAAGCTGGGGATCGACCCGATTCACCTGGGAATTGTGATGGTGGTCAACATGGAGATTGGCCTGGTGCATCCGCCGGTGGGGTTGAACCTGTTTGTGACCTCGGCAGTGACAGGGCTGACGCTGGGGCAGACCATCCGCGCGGCGTTGCCGTGGCTGATGATCCTGCTGGTGTTCCTGATCATGGTGACTTACCTGCCGTTCATATCGCTGGCCTTGCCGCATTGGCTGGGGATGTAAACCCAACTTGAATCACGCCACAAAACAATGTGGGAGCGGGCAAGCCCGCTCCCACATTTGAGGTGTGCAGGGATTTATTTATCCATCGCACTCAAGATCGCATGGGCCACTTTCACCCGTTCGGCATTCGGGTAGTTCTTGTTCGCCAGGATCACCACCCCCAGGCCTCTGCTCGGCACGTACGCCACGTAGGCGCCAAAACCACCGGTGGCGCCAGTCTTGTTCACCAGCGTGTCGGCATGGGGCGCTTGCGGTGGTGTCAGCCAGTTGACCTTGTGGGTCTGAAAGGCCATTTGTGCCGAGTTGCCTTCCGTCAATGCATCCAGCGTGATCGGGTAGGGGTACATCTCCCAGCCGAGGCCCTGGGTCATGCCATCCACCGTGTAGTAGCCGGTGTGGGTTGCGGCAATCGCCTGTTGCAGCGGCTTCTCCAGCTTCGCCGGGTGCATGTTCACTTCAACGTACTGAATCAGGTCCGAGGTGCTGGTCTTGATGCCGTAGGCCTCGGCGTCCAGGGCGCCAGGCCCTACACGCACCGGTTTGCCGGCCTTGTCGTAACCCTGGGCGTAAAGGTTCATTTGTGACTTGGGTACGCTGATAAAGGTGTGCTTGAGGCCGAGTTTCGGCAGCAAGGTCTGCGCCATCAACCGGTCAAACGGCTGGCCCAGGCTTTGCGCTGCCAGGTGGCCGAACAAGCCGATGCTCGGGTTGGAATACAGGCGTTGCGTGCCGGGAGCGAAGTCCGGTTTCCAGTGCTGGTAGTAGCTGATCATCTTGCCGGCGTTATCGGACTCATCGGGGAATTGCAGGGGCAAGCCACCTGCGGTGTAGGTGCCGAGGTTGAGCAGGCTGATGTGGTCAAACGTGTCGCCGCGCAACGCCGGCAGGTATTGGCTGGCCGGGTCCGACAGCTTCAGCTTGCCGTTGGCCAGGGCATAGCCGGCGAGGGTGGCGGTGAAGGTCTTGCTCACCGAGCCGATTTCAAACAGGGTGTTTTCGGTGACGGGCTGCTTGCTCTCCTTGCTGGCAACGCCGTAGTTAAAGTATTGCGCCTTGCCGTTCTGTACGATTGCCACCGACAGGCCGGCGATGTCCTGTTGCTGCATCAGGGGCTGGACAGTACTGTCCACGACCTGGCGCATGTCGGTAGCCGCCATGCAGTTGCCTGCGCCGAGCAATAAGGCGAATATCGCGGTGTTGCGCACGGTTGGAAAAAGGGATGTGTACATGATGACGTGACTTCCATGAAGGTGATCGGGTGAATACCGTTGCCTGCGCAGGCGCCGCAAATCTAGGCAGTTTGTGATCCCGCGGCAAACGATGATATCTCGCAACAGCCATTAGAAAAATTAGGGTCAAGCCATGCTCCGTTCCCATTTGCCACTCAACGCGCTGCGAGCCTTCGAGGCGTCTGCGCGGCATTTGAGTTTTACCCGGGCGGCGATTGAACTGTGCGTCACCCAGGCGGCGGTCAGTCACCAGGTGAAAAGCCTGGAGGCCCAGCTCAATGTCACGCTGTTCAAACGCCTGCCCCGGGGCCTGATGCTCACCAGCGAGGGCGAGACCCTGCTGCCGGTGTTGCGCGAATCCTTCGACCGGATAGCTCAAACCTTAGGCCAGTTTGAAGGTGGGCATTACCGCGAAGTATTGACGGTAGGCGCGGTGGGCACCTTTGCGGTGGGCTGGCTGTTGCCGCGGCTTGCGGATTTCCAGGCGCGCTACCCGTTTATCGACTTGCGCCTGTCCACCAACAACAACCGCGTCGACGTGGCGGCCGAAGGCCTGGATTACGCAATCCGGTTTGGTTCCGGCGCGTGGCACGGCACCGAGGCGTGCCAATTGCTGGAGGCGCCGCTGACGGTGCTGTGCGTGCCGCAACTTGCTCGGCAATTGCAGACTCCGGCGGACCTGTTGAAGCACACGCTGCTGCGCTCATATCGTGCGGATGAGTGGACGCAATGGTTCCAGGCCGCGGGCTTGCCTGCCGATACGCTGGTGCCGCGCAGTATCGTTTTCGACTCGTCCCTGGCGATGATGGAGGCGGCGCTGCAAGGGGCGGGGGTGGCCCTGGCGCCGGCGATGATGTTCAGCCGGCAGTTGGCGACGGACGTGATTCGCCAGCCGTTCGAGATCGGCATCACCACCGGCAGTTATTGGCTGACGCGCTTGCAGTCACGGGCCGAGACGCCGGCGATGCTGGCGTTCAAGACGTGGTTGCGTGAAGTGGCCATGCACTGAGGTTGGGTCGACGCTGTGGCGAGGGAGCTTGCTCCCGCTGGGCTGCGTAGCGGCCCCAAAGAAGCGACGGTGTTAGTTCAGCAAGAACGCGGCGGATGGTTTCAGGGTCGCTGCGCAACCCAACGGGAGCAAGCTCCCTCGCCACAGGTTATTCTCCCACTCGGTCTGCCCATTGATCATAAGAGGCTGCAATGCAAACTTCCGGCGTAGACATCCGTCAACTCAAGGCCTTCGTGGTGGTGGCCGAGGAGCTCAGCTTCGTGCGCGCCGCGACCCGCCTGCATGTCTCGCAACCGGCGCTGTCCCAGACCATCCGCCAGTTTGAGGCGCTGCTGGACGTACAACTGTTCCAACGCAACACCCGCAACGTAGCACTGACCGAAGCCGGCCTGGCCTTGCTGGTAGAGGCGCGGGAAATCGTCAATGGCGTAAGCCGCCTGGTACGCACCGCCCACGAACATGCACGCGGCGTACGCGGCTCATTGAATATCGGCTTCCTGATCGGCGCGGGTGTGGACTTGATGCCGCAAATCCTCAGCGTGTTCGCCAGGCGCTACCCGGAGATCGAACTGGTGGTGCGCGAGTATGACTTCGGCTCGCCCCATGCCGGGATCGACGAGGGCATGGACGTATCGGTGCTGCGCCCGCCACTGGGCCTGCCGGACATCGAGTTGCACACTCTGGTGACCGAACCCTGCGTGGCGTGCCTGGCGTCCAGCCACCGGTTGGCCGGGGAGAGCAGCGTGAGCATCTACGACGTGCTGGATGAACCGATCATTGCTGCACCGGGAGTGGGCGTGTGGCGCAGTTTCTGGACCGCCGACGCGTACCGCGATGGCCAGCCGGCGCGGATCGTCCATGAAGCTTCGACGGTGGAGACCGAGTTGCAGGCGGTGGCGTCGGAGCGCGGGATCAGTATCACCGCGCTGTCCACTGCACGCTTTTATGCGCGGCCCGGCCTGGCCTTCCCGGTGATCAGCGATATGCCGATGTGTGAAGTGGCGGTCGCCTTGCCGCCACAACCGAGTGTGGCGGCGCGCAACTTTGCCGAGTTGGCGATGGAAGTGGCGAGCAGCCGGGGTTAGTCAGGACAGGTCGTGCAGGGATTTGCCGTTGGGCGCACTTACCTGAAGTTCGGAAAACTCCACCTCCAGCCCGCCACGTTCCGGCGTGCAGCAATAAGGTCCCACCCGATACGACGCAGCCACGGGGAACGGCGCCAGGCGCACCAATGGCCAGCTCACACCATCCACCGACACCTGCACGCGCAGCACGCCCTTGGCCACGGTGGCGCGAATCCAGAACGCCTCGGGATCACCCGGGAACACACCGGTGGCCCAGTCCGACACGCCATCGGTCAATACGCTGCTCAACAGCGTCACACCGTCGGACAGCTCTGCACCGATCTTCACCCAATGCGCTTCATCCACCCGCACCATCAACCCGGCCTGGTCATACAGGTGGGTAAACGCGCTGTGGATCTTGACCTGGGCGGTGAAGTCACCGTCGGTTTCAACAAACAGGAAATGCCCGTTGTCGCGCACAAAACCATAGTGGGTTTCGCGCCAGAAATCGGTGCTGGCATCGGTGCGCACCTTGAGGCGCTCGCCTTCTTGGCTCCATTGCTGGGGTTGATTGAGCCAACTGGCCTGTTCAAACATCGGGAAGCTCCTTGAAGGTGACAAGACAAAACCCCGGCGCCCGGGGTTTTGTTGTTTGGCTGCAATCAGCGGCTAGTGGTCGAGCAATTTGCCGCTCGGCCCGGCGGTGCCATTGTTAAGGCGCGTGCGCAGCGAAAACAACCACCACAGCACGCCGACCCCGAGTGTAACCCCGGTGGTGATGGCGCCGGTGTGGCTTTCTTCGGGCACGCTCAGGGTCAGGATCACCGCGATGGCCCACAGGCCGCCGAGGACGATCATCGGCAACAACCACTTGCCCAGGCTGAACACACCCGCAGGCGCCCCCGGCATCCGGCCATTTTTATAGGCCAGGTACGCGGCAATCAGCGTCAGCAGGTAGGTGCAGTAGTAGGTCAGGCCGACCATCGAGTAGATCGCCGTGACAAACCCGCCGCTCGCCAGGTTCAGCAGCACGGCGATGGCGGTGATCAGCACGATGGCGGCGACCGGCGTACCGAAGTGCGGGTTGATCTTCGCCAGCACCTTGGAGCCCGGCAGCATGTTGTCCCGGGACAGGGCGAAGGTCATGCGCGTGGCCACCGCCATGTTGGCGATCAGGCAGGCGAGGATCGAGGCGAAGGCGATCACGATCATGCCCACGCCGGCGGCGTTGCCCAGTTGCAGGCGCACGATATTGATCACCGGGTTTTCGCTGTGGCTGAGCAGCTCGCTGACCGACCCCGGGATCGCAATGCTCAGCAAGGCGAACACCACGAAGCCCAATACACTGGACACCAGCACCGCACGAATCATCGCCCGGGGCGCGGCGCGGCGTGGGTCCTTGGTTTCTTCGGACAGGTCGGCGGCGCCCTCCCAGCCCAGCAGCACCGAGACCGGCAGCAAGGTGGCGAGGGCGAGGGTGGTGAAGCTGAGGGTGCCGCCGCTCACCGGTTGTGCCGAGGTCAGGATCGCCACGCCCTGGGTGTGCTCGAAGAAGAAAAACACCCCGAAGAACAACGCAATCGCCAGCAGCACCGTGCCGATGATTTCGATGATCGCGCCGATGTCGTTGATCCGCGTGGCCAGGCGAATCCCGCAGATGTTCAGCAGGCCTACCACCAGCGTGGCACCGATGCTCAGGCCCTGGATCTGGCCCTGTGTCGGGTTGGCCCAGATCTCCGGCGCGAACACCGTGCCGATGGCCGCCGAGGTGGCGGCTGTACCGGCGACAAACGAGGTGAACGCGACCCAGCCGGTAAACCAGCCGAAGTGATTGCCCGCCAACCGGCTGGACCATTGGTAGGCGTAGCCGGTAAGCGGAATGCGCCCGGCCAGGTGGCAGTAGACCATGACGATGCAGCACACCAGCGGGATCACCAGCAGCCACAAAAGGATGCCGATACCGCCGACGCGGTTGAACGGGTCGGCGAACAGCGTGACCACCCCGGTGTTGATCGAGACCATGGAGAAGGCCAGGGCAAACGAGGTGAACGAACTCATGGTGCGGTGCATCTTTTGCTCGTAGCCAAGGCTGGCCAGGTCGGCGTCGTCGCTGGACAGCGGGGCCTGGGCATTCGGCGGGGCGGTCACGGTGTTTTCAACGAATGTGCTCATGGCCGTTGCTCCTCGATGATGCCGATCACCTCGTCCAGCACGTCGAGGGCCTTGGCCAACAACGGGCGTTCGATATCCAGAGGAGGCTTGACCTTGATCAGGTTACCCAGCCCGGCGTAGCGGCTTTCGCCAAACAATACGCCGCGCTCCACCCCAAGGCGATACACCTCCTGGGATTCCCGGCAGGCCGGTTCCTTGGTGGTGCGGTCCTTGACCAGCTCGATGGACGCCATCAGCCCGGGGCAGCGCACGTCGCCGATCAGCGGGTGGCGGGTTTGCATGTCCTTGAGGCGGGCGGTGATGTAGTCGCCGGAGTCGCGGGCCTTTTCGCAGAGGTTGTCGGCGACGATCGCTTCCACCGTGGCGTAGCCGGCGGCCAGCGAGACCGGGAAGTGGCCGAAGGTCAGGGCTTCTTCACCTTCGTCGAACCACTTGAGCTTGTCATCGGCGAGGATCCCGGCCAGCGGGAAGCCGCCGCCGACGCCTTTGCCGAACACGATGATGTCGGGCAGCACGTCGTAATAGTCCGCAGCGAACATCGTGCCCATGCGCCCGAAGCCGGTCTGCACTTCATCAAAAATCAGCAGCACGCCGAGGCGGTCGCAGATCTCGCGCACGCCTTTGTAGTAGGAGCGGGGGAACTCGATATGCCCGCCATTGCCCTGGATCGGTTCCATCATCACTGCTGCCACGCCACCGTCGACGCCCTTGAGGATGCTTTCTTCCAGCAGGCCAAGGCACAGCTGCGACTCGGTTTCCGGGTCCATGCCCAGGCGCGTACGGTACGGGTTGGGGTGGGGGACGCGGGTGAAACGTGGCTGGATCGCCAGAAACGGATTGTTCGGGTGCGGCCAACTGGCGCCGAGGGTGGCCAGGGAGCGGCCGTGGTAGCCGTCCTGCAGCACCAGCAGGTTCTGTGCACCGGGGCGGTTCTTGAAAGCCAGTTTCATCGCCATTTCACCGGCGAGGCTGCCATGCAGGGCAAAGCCCATCTGGTTGAGGGCGCCCGGGGAGACCTCCCGCAGCTTCTTCACCAGCCGGGTGTGGGCCGGTGAGCCAAAGTTGGGGCGGATGTGAGTCATTTCGCGCAATTGCGCAACGGCGGCTTCCACCACCCGGGGGTCATTGGCCCCCAAATTGTTCGACCAGGCCTGGGCGGTACAGTCGATGTATTCCTTGCCCTGATCGTCCCATACCAGCGAGCCTCGGGCCTTGACCAGGTTGATCTTGGCGGGTGCGGTGTTCATCACTTCATTCATCTGCGTTATCTCTTTTGTTAGGGCGGCAGTGTTTGGGGATGTGTGCAGTTAGGGTTGTGACTCGCTGCATCGAGTTGACCCGATGCTAGTCCCGGAGACGGGAGGAATAGAAAGACCGATTGCAGTGGGATTGATTGGCGTGGCTTATTAATAGAATCCTCTGAAACAAAATGAAACATTTGTCGCGGGCCAGCCTCTACCGTATCTCCACGACGAGTACTTCTATGAAAATTCCGCGTCCCTCTTCGCGAATGCCCCACCTCACGCAACTGCGCAACCTGAAGATGGCGCGCTCCGCCCACGCCTATGTGCGGGGCAGTACGGTTCAGTTTTACGAGTGGCTGCACAGCCAGCGCGGCCGGCGCTTGCCCCACGGGCCGGCGATCTGGATCTGCGGCGACTGCCACGCCGGTAACCTTGGGCCCACGGGCGATACCAAGGGCCGGATCGACATGCATATCCGTGACCTAGACCAGGCGGTGATCGGCAATCCGGCCCATGACCTGGTGCGCCTGGCCTTGTCCCTGGCCACCGCTGCGCGGGGTTCGGACCTGCCGGGGGTGACCACCGCGCGCATGCTTGAAGAGATGATGGTGGGCTACGCGCAGGCGTTTAAAGACAAGCCCGACGAGGCACCGCCGCGCCCGTCCCAGGTCAAGGCCGGGATGCGCAGTGCGGTGGAGCGCACCTGGAAGAATCTGGCTCGCGAACGTATTGAAAACACCCGGCCGACAATTCCATTGGGCAAGCATTTCTGGTCGTTGTCGCGGGCGGAAAAATCAGCCCTTGAAACGTTGTGCGCGTCGGATGAAATCCACTGGCTGGTGACTTCGCTCAAAGGCCGCTCCAACGACGCCGAGGTTGAGCTGCTGGACTCGGCCTATTGGGTCAAGGGTTGCAGCTCCCTTGGGTTGCTGCGTTATGCGGTGTTGCTGGGAGTAGGGGACAAGTCTGATCAGGAATACTGCCTGCTCGACATCAAGGAAGCGGTAGGCGCTGCGGCGCCGCGTGCGGCTCGGGCAAAAATGCCTCGGGATAACGGCCGGCGGGTGGTGGAGGGCGCGCGGCACCTGTCACCGGCGTTGGGGGCGCGAATGTTGGCCACGCGGTTTCTGGATCACGGGTTTTTCATCCGCGAACTGCTGCCCCAGGACATGAAGCTGGAGCTGGATGAGCTGAGCGAGATTGATGCGATGCACGCGGCCGGGTACCTTGCACGGGTGGTCGGCGTGGCCCATGCGCGGCAGATGGACCGGGATACGCGCAAGGACTGGATGGCGCTGTTGCAAGAGAACCGCTCCAGGCAACTGGATGCGCCTTCGTGGCTGTGGACCAGTGTGGTGCAGTTGGTGGGGAGCCATGAGGAAGGGTATTTGAATCATTGCCGGCGGTATGCGCTGGAGCACTGAGCTCAAGAACGCTGAAAGTCCCCTGTGGGAGCGGGCTTGCTCGCGAAAGCGGTGGATCAGTCAAACATCTGCTGACTGACACACCGCTTTCGCGAGCAAGCCCGCTCCCACATGAGTTGGGTGGTGTTTTGGAGGGCGGGTTACACCAGGTATTTCTTGAACCAGCCCAACGTCCGCTCCCACGCCAGATTCGCCGCCGCCTCGTCATACCTCGGCGTCGAATCATTGTGGAAGCCGTGGTTGGCGCCCTTGTAGATAAACGCCTCATAGGTCGTGCCGGCCGCCTTCAACGCTTTCTCATACGCCGGCCAGCCCTCATTGATCCGCGTATCCAGCTCACCGTAATGCAACATGATCGGTGCCTTGATCCGTGGCACATCCTTGGCTTCCGGCTGGCGCCCATAAAACGACACCGCCGCACCCAGCTCCGGATAAGCCACGGCCGCTGCATTCGTCACGCCGCCGCCATAACAGAACCCGGTAATGCCCACCTTGCCGGTGCTTGCATCGTGGTGCATCAACCATTCGATGGCCGCGAAAAAGTCGTTCATCAGCTTCTCGGGATCGACTTTCTGTTGCAACTCCACACCTTTCTCATCGTTGCCGGGATAGCCGCCCACCGAGGTCAGGCCATCCGGCGCCAGGGCAATGAATCCGGCCTTGGCCAACCGACGGGCGACGTC
Source organism: Pseudomonas sp. P7779 (assembly GCF_013386315.1). Taxonomy (NCBI): domain Bacteria; kingdom Pseudomonadati; phylum Pseudomonadota; class Gammaproteobacteria; order Pseudomonadales; family Pseudomonadaceae; genus Pseudomonas; species Pseudomonas sp. P7779. The sequence goes on from NZ_JACARZ010000019.1 coordinate 18,829, forward strand.
TTCGATATACGGGTTCAACCCCCGGTTCTCATGCACCACCACCACCGCCGGCACCTTGCCGCTGGCCTTGGCCGGGCGCACCAGGTAGCCGCGCACCGTGCCGTTGCCCTTGGGTGACGGGTAGGTGATGTAGTCGGCGACGATATCCGGGTCGGTGAATTTCACCTGCTCGGCCAGGGCGTAGTTGGGGCTCAGGGCGGCGAGCAGGGCGGAGGCCGTCAGCCCGCCGAAGGTGAACAGTGCTGCGCGGTCGAGAAATTCCCGGCGGTTGATCTTGCCGTGGGCGTAGCCGTCGTAAAGCTCCAGCAGTTCAGGGGCGAAGTCTTTGGCGGTCAGACGAGTCATCGGTAGCGTCCTCGATTAGCGGTGAGACTGAATGTAGACCAGTATCAGGCTTCCCGGCCATGGGCCGCGGCGGCCAGTTGCCCGGTGTCGACCCGTACGAAGACCGAATCGCCAATCGCCGTCAGCACGCCATCGGCGTACACCTCGCACACCACGCGGCTTTTGCGCCCCACGTCACCTTCGACTTTTGCGCGCAAGGTCAGCGGCACGCCCATCGGTGTCGGCTTGATGAATTTGATTCCCAGGTTGCCGGTGACGCAGTCGATACGCGGCAGGCTGCCGGGTTCGCGTTGCTCGGCCCGGTAGTGGTAGGCCATGGCGGTCCAGTTCGAGTGGCAGTCCACCAGCATCGCGATCAAGCCGCCATAGACCAGGTCTGGCCAGCCGCTGTATCGGGCGTCGGGCTGGTGCTCGGCGATCACGTGGATGCCGTCGGCGTCCCAGCGGCTCTTGATGTGTAGGCCGTGGGGGTTGCTGCTGCCGCAGCCATAACAGACGCCTTCGGGGGCGGTGGTGTCTTGCAGGGAAAGCGCGGGCATCGTGGCTCCTTGTTGTTTGGGTTCCGTCGAGGCACGAGCCTAATGCCAGGCGCGTGAATAAATCCAGCGCCTACGCTGTTAGCAGTGCACAGCGTGTTCATTCCCGGTTGAGAATCCCATGAAATCTCGATTGCCAGCGGTCTTCCTTGCCTTCGCCACCTTGTCTAACGCGTACGCCGTGGAATACACCGACGTGAATCCGACGGCCAGCACCATCAGCTTCACCTATGACCAGATGGGCCAAGAGGTGTACGGCACGTTTGGCACCTATTCGGCGACCCTGAATTTCGACACGCAAAACCCGGCTGCCGCCAGCACCGTACTGACCATCCAGCTGCCGAGCATCAATGCCGGCAGCGACGACGCCAACACCGAGCTGCCCAAGCCCAGCTGGTTCGACATGACCACCTACCCGGTGGGCACCTTCACCTCGACCCACATCACTGACCTGGGCGACAACCGTTACCTGTTCAGCGGCAACCTGACCCTCAAGGGCCAGACCCGGCCGGTGGAGGTCAAGGTGGCCCTCAAGGAGCAGAGCGGCATTGGCATATTCGACGGCGAATTCGTGCTCAAGCGCGATGACTTCAGGATCGGCGCGGGGGAGTGGGCGGACAGCGTGGTGTCCAATGCGATTGTCATCAAGTTCAAGATGGTTGCGCCTGAGCGCTGATGGCTAGCGGGCGAACTTCTTGGCCCCCGCCACGCACGCAATCACCGCGACGGTCACCCCCAGCATGCCCAGGCTCACCTGCTCATGCAGCAGCGTGGCCGCCAGTGCCAGGCCGAAAAACGGTTGCAGCAACTGCAATTGCCCGACGGCGGCAATGCCGCCCTGGGCCAGCCCGCGGTACCAGAACACAAACCCGATCAGCATGCTGAACAGCGACACATAGGCCAGGCTCAGCCAGGCCGGCAGGCTGATGCTCACGAAAGTTCCCGGGGCGAGGATCGCCGTCAGCGGGGCCACAATCGGCAGCGAGATCACCAGCGCCCAGCAGATCACCTGCCAGCCACCCAGGGTGCGTGAGAGCCTGGCCCCTTCGGCATAACCGAGGCCGCACACCAGGATTGCCAACAGCATCAGCAAATCCCCGGCGGGCGCAGCGCTCAGGCCCTGGGCAACCGCGTAGCCCACCACCAGCAGGCTGCCCAGGATCGAAAACAGCCAGAACACCAACTTGGGCCGCTCGCCGCCGCGCCATACGCCGAAGACCGCAGTGGCTAAAGGCAGCAGGCCGACAAATACGATGGAATGGGCACTGGTGACGTACTGCAAGGCCAGTGCGGTGAGCAAAGGAAAGCCGATCACCACGCCCAGCGCGACGATTGCCAGGGGCAGCAACTGACTGCGGGCCGGGTTTTTTTCCTTGAACAGCCACAGCAGGCAGAGGCCGAGCAGGGCGGCGATGGTGGCGCGGGCGACGGTCAGGAATACCGGATCGAACTCCAGCACCGCCAGGCGCGTGGCCGGCAGCGAGCCGCTGAAGATCACCACGCCGATCAAACCGTTGATCCAGCCGCTGGCGTTGTTTTCCCGGGTGTTGAGGTGGGTGGTTCGTTCCATGAGTGTAGGGCTCGATAGGGATAAGTTGCGTCCTGCGCATCCTATGATTCACTATCAAGACAATCAAAAAATTGTCATGGATACATCGCCTATGCCCCGCGCCCGCTACAAGACATTGGTGGACACCTTCGCCCGGGATATCCGTTCGGGCACGCTGGCGGCGGGCACCCGGTTGCCGACGCACCGCCAGTTGGCCGCCAGCCATGGCCTGGCGCTGGTCACGGCCAGCCGGGTATACACCGAGCTGGAGGCCATGGGCCTGGTCAGTGGTGAAACCGGGCGCGGAACCTTTGTGCGGGAAATCGCGTTGTCGCCAGGGCAGGGCATAGGGCAGATCGCGGTGGCGGCGGGCATGATCGATCTCAACTTCAACTACCCGTCGCTGCCGGGCCAGACCGACCTGCTGCGCACCGCATTGCGCCAGTTGGCGTTGTCCGGCGACCTGGCGGCGCTGCTGCGCTATCAGCCTCACGCCGGTCGGCTGCATGAGCGGGCAGCGGTGGCGCGTCATCTGCTGAGTCGTGGGTTGACGGTGCAGGCCGAGCAGGTGCTGATCGTCAGCGGTGCCCAGCATGGCCTGGCGGTGACCATGATGTCGCTGCTCAAGCCCGGCGATGTGGTGGCGGTGGATGCGCTGACCTATTCCGGGTTCAAGGTGCTGGCCGAGACGCTGCACCTGGAAATCGTCGCGATCCCGGTGACCGCGACGGGCCCTGACTTGGCCTTTCTTGAACAACTCTGCGCCCGGCGCCCGGTACGCGCCGTGTACAGCATGCCGACCCTGCATAACCCGTTGGGCTGGGTGATGAGCAGGGAGCAGCGCGAGCACCTGGTGGCGATTGCCCGTCGGCATGACCTGATCCTGATCGAGGATGCTGCCTACGCGTTTTTAGCCGAGGACGCGCCACCGCCCGTGGCCGAACTGGCGCCGGAACGCACGGTTTACGTGTCGGGGCTGTCCAAGAGCGTCGCCACCGGCCTGCGGGTGGGTTTTGTCGCCGCTCCGCAGCAGTGGATGGCGGCGCTGGAACGTACGGTCATGGCCACCACCTGGAACACTCCGGGGGTGATGACTGCGGTGGCTGCCGCGTGGATCGACGACGGCACGGTGCTGCAGCTTGAAGCGCAAAAACGTAAGGACGCCCAGGCGCGCCAGGCGGTGGCCGATGAGGTGTTGGCGGGCTTGAATGTTATCCGCCATCCGTCTTCGTATTTCTTGTGGTTGCCGTTGCCGGAAGATGCCCGCGCCGATCAGATCACCATGGCGCTGGCACGGGAAAATATCTCGGTGTCCACGGCCGAGCCGTTTGCCGTCTCGGCCCACGTGCCCCATGCCTTGCGAGTGGCGCTGGGGTCGGTGGACCGGGAGGTGCTGCGCGAGGCGTTGGTGAAAGTGCGCTGGGCGGTGGAGGCGTGCTAGGGGGCCGGATCGTTCCCACGCTCTGCGTGGGAACGCCGCCTTGGACGCTCCGCGTCCCGCTGTAGATTTGCGCGATAGTGACGCAGAGCGTCACCGGATGCATTCCCACGCAGAGCGTGGGAACGATCCAGGCGGGACTCAGAACTTGTAGGCCTGGCGCCCGATCAGCAGCCATTTGCCTTTCTGCTTCTGCCAGACCTGGAAGTTTTCAATTTCGGTGGGCACCTCGACGCCACTGTTCACCGCCTGTGCGGAAAAGTGGTTGCGCACCAGGGCGGTGTCGCCATTGAGGGTGATGGTCTGTTTCTGCATTTCCAGGGTCTTGAAACCACTTCTGCCGGTTTCAATGTCGGCGATAAATTCCTGCTTGTTCTGGACCTTGCCGCTGGAATGGCCGTAGGTGAGGTTGTTCGCGGTGAGGGCCTGCAGTTGCGGGATGTCCTTGTGCAACATGGCCTGGGTCAGATGATCGACCGCAGCGGCTACATCCTTGTCACTTGCGGCGGGCGCGGCGGCCGCGTAGCCGCTGAACAGGCACAGAAAACCAATCAGAACCTTGACGTTTTGCATGGGTGTTTCCTTGTTGTTGTGGGTACCGGGACGACTCGGGCTGTGTTTTTAAGTCGTCGTACAACCATGCCGTATTTACCGGGATCAAGGAAAGTGAAATTTGTTCTTGACTAGAAGATAAGCGCTGTTTGCCAGTATTGGTTGTCGTATCACTTGCGAAATAGCGGTCGGTACTTCCCGTGGAGATGGCACATGGCTATGCTGTGGCCGGCGACTTCATGGCGTGGATTCGCAACGACTGAGGAAAACAAAAAAATGACACCGGATCAAAAGTACGCGGCGGCCATGGTGCGCCTGGGTTATCAACTCAACGAGTTCAAGATCGGCGGCAACTACACGCCGCTGCTGAGGGACGGCAATCACGTCTACATCAGTGGCCAGATTCCGCGGGTGGGTGACGCCATCGTGTTGCCCGGCAAGGTCGGCGAAAGCCTCAGCCTGGCCGACGCACAGATTGCCGCGGGCGTCAGCGCACTGCGTTGCCTGGGCTTGCTCAAGCAGGCACTGGGCTCCCTGGATCAGGTCAAGGCGATCCTCAAGATCAATGTGTACGTGCGCAGCGCGGATGACTTCGACCAGCAAAGCGAAGTCGCCAACGGTGCGTCGGACCTGTTGAACGAGATCCTGGGGGCCGCAGGATCCCATACGCGCACCTCGGTGGGCGTGCTGCAATTGCCCAAGGGCGCGGCCGTGGAAATCGACATGATCGCCGTGGCACGGGACTGAAACCGGGTGATCGCCGAGGCGTTTGCGGTACTGGTCCACTATGGAATCTACCTGCTCCCGGGACTGATCCTGTTTGGCCTGTGGTTTGGTCTCACGCCAAAAACATTGCCGGGCTTGCGCATCGTTATCCTGCTGCTGGCCTTTGTGCTGATGCGCGATGCGATGACGCCACTGGGCATGTGGTCGCTGAGCCGCGAGGTGCAGATCGAATTCACGGCCAACCCGTGGGTGCTGGCCGCGCTGGGCGGGTTATCCCTTGGGCTGATTGCCCTGCTCGCGCGCCTGGCACCGGAGTTGTGGCAACTGACGGTGCTGTTCAAGGGCAATCGTTGGGCGGGCCTGGCGGTGGGACTCGGGGCCGGGTGTCTGATCGGTCTGCCATTGCGGCTGTATCAAGGCATTGAGCCGGTTTATTGGGCCTGGCTGATGGGCATGCTGGTGCTTGCCTACTGCGCCAATGCGCTGGAAGAGGTATTGTTTCGCGGCTTCTTGCAGGGTTATCTCGAACAGCACGTTACGCCGCTGCGTGCGGCGTTGCTCAGCGGGTTGGCGTTCGCCGCGTGCCATTCATTTCTGGCGTTGAGCGTGACGCAACTGGGCTGGCCAGTGTTGGCCTTTACCCTGATTGAAGGCGTGGCCTGCGGGCTGGTGCGGATGCGCTACGGTGTGGTGGCGGCGACGGCCACCCATGGCACGGCGATCTTGCTGATTGCCGTGCCGATGGTGTGAACCGTCTCAGGCCTGTACATCAACGCCGATGTGGGCCTGGAGCCAGTCTTTGTAGACCGCGATGTTATCGGTCGACTGGTCGCCATTTTTCGCGGTGACAGTCTTGCCGTCCAGGCGCCCGATATCGAGCAGGTACTGAAGACCGTTGGCCACATGGGTGGCGTCGCTTTTGCTGAGTGACTGAACATCGGGCAGTTCGACGGCGTTGCCTTTATCGTCGAAGGTCGCCCATGAAGGGTTGGCCCTGGCGGTGGCAACGGTTTGCGCGGTCGAGCGCACTTGCTCCTGATAGCTGGCTTCCAGCTTGGTCTTGATCTCGGGCGTGGCGTTGGTGACTTCAATCCTCCCGGCCCGCAGGGTGCCGTTTTCCATGGATTGTGTAAAAGTCTTCTGTCCCAGCGCTAACAGACTTGTCGTGCTTCCTATCATGGTGCCGCTCCCTTATTGGTAGCAGCAACAGAGCAAAACCCGGGCCATGTGCTGCATGCCTTGTGCGGCGCGGGCTGGGTGGTATTGCCGGGGCAGGGCGCAGGCCAGGAGTTGCCGGGGCTGGCAAAGGGTTGCCACGTCGGCTCGCGCGAGCGCATTTCAGAACGTTGGAAACTAAGTTCAGAATCTCCAGTCTGTAATAGCGTATCGCCACCTCTACAAGGAATTAACATGAAGCTTAAGGTCGTTTTGCTGGGCACGGTTTTGTTGGCTGCGCCGCTTTACCAAGCGGTTGCCGAGACGTGCAGGGCGAACAGTTATGGTGGGTCCGATTGCGAATACGACAATGGCACCTCTTCCAAGAGTCGCGCCAATAGCTACGGTGGGCAAGACACCCAATACAGCGATGGTACTTCCTCCAAGAGCCGCTCCAATAGTTATGGCGGGCAGGATATCCAATACGGCGACGGCACCTCGGCCAAGACCCGTTCCAACAGCTATGGTGGGCAAGACACTCAATACAGCGACGGCACCTCAGCCAAGAGCCGCTCCAATAGCTACGGCGGGCAAGACACCCAATACAGCAACGGCTCCTCCTCCAAGAGCCGCGCCAATAGCTATGGCGGGCAAAATACGACAAATAACTAATGGCCCCGCCGCGGCTTTCTACCTCACCAATGACCGCTCATACGCCGCGGTCATCACCTGCCACGTCTGCGCATCCGCCGGAATCAAATGCTCGATGCGCAACGACGTTACCGTGATGTCCTGAGGCATGCCGAAGGTGGTGAAGGTCGACATGAAGTTCAGCTCACCTTCACGGGAGTTGACGCGTGTCAGCACCAGTGGCGGCGGTTCATTGACCAAGGCTTCGGTACTTTGCGGGGCCGGCAGGCTGTCCAGAAGCCTGGCAAGTTCGGAGTTGCCCAACGCCTCGCGCGTCGCCCGTTGCCAGGCGATGGTGCGGATTTCGTCAGCGTTGATCAAATGATCACCCAGGCCGCCAGGCTGTAGCAGGGTGACCAGCAAATTCAGCCCATCAGCCGCCTCCGGTTTGATCCCCACCAGCTCGAACAGCACCTGGGTACTGGCGTTGGCGGCGAGCACTTCCCAGTGGCTGCCCAGCACGATCGCCGGTGCAGGATTGTTCGCGTGCAGCACATGGCTGATTGCCTCGCGAATAGCCTCCATGGAGGGCGAGGAGAGCGGGGTTGCCTCATAGCGCGGGGCGAAGCCGGCAGCGAGGAACACGCTGTTGCATTGCTCCAGCGGAACCTCCAGCGCCATCAGCAAATTATGCAAGGTGCCCGGGCTCGGCTTGGCGCGCCCGGTCTCGATGCAGCTCAGGTGGCGTTGGGAAACCCCGGTGATCAGCGCCAGTTCCAGCTGGCTCAATCTGGCGTGCCGACGCAGCACGCGCAGTTGCGTGCCGGCGGTAGTGTCGGGGTTGGCGCGGGGGAAAGGTTGGCTGCTCATGGGTTGACTCTGGCCGTGCGGGTCGGTGGTGTCGATGACCTTCGAGGTCATTGAGAGGGGAACGACGTTATCACTAATGTGCAGCTTCCCGAACCGTTGTCTCCAAGGAGGAGAACATGCGCAGACCCTGGATTGCCCTGGCCGGGCTGTTGGCTTTTGCCCTGTACACATTGATCACGATGCTGATCGCCGAACAATCGCTCATGGCGTTCGGACGTGAATTGATATCGAGGCCGGATACTGCCCAGGTGGTGATTGACTTGTATCTGATGGCGGCCTTGGCGGGCGTATGGATGTACCGGGATGCGCGGGCCAGGGGCAAATCCCTGGCGTCGGTGTTGCCCTATTTACTGGTAACAGCGGTTTTCGTATCCATCGGTCCGCTGCTGTATATCGTGGTCAACGGGTTCCGCGAACCTTCAGGGGGCCGGTGATGGAGGTTTATGCGTTGTGCGTACTGGTGCTGTTCTTGAAGATGCTGGCGATCTCCTGTTACCAGGGTTTCTTTCGACTCAGATTCCGTGCATTCACTAACCACGAGGATGCAGCTTTCTTCCATCGCGATGCGAATCCCCAGGAGTTACCGCAAGTCTCCCGGGCCGAAAAGGCTTGGGCCAATGATCTGGAAAATATTCCGTTGTTCTTCATTTTGGGTGGCCTGTGCCTGGCGATGGAAACGCCAGGCACCGCTACCGCGGGGTTGTTCTGTCTGTTCACCGCTGCCCGTGTGATGCATACGGTGATGTATCTGAGCGGCCGCCAGCCCTGGCGCACCCTCGCTTATGGAGTGGGAGTGCTCTGTTTGTCGGGGCTGGCCGGTCTGCTTGGCGCTGGGCTGATAACAATCAAGGGGTGAGAAAGGCCTGATAGTTGTCCTTGGTGATCTGTTGATAGGGAATGGTCAGCTCCGCCGTGTAGGGCTGCTTCCTGATCATCTTCAGCGCCAGGTCAATCGAGCCGACGGCCTGGCCCTTGTTGTCCTGATAGGCCGTGACTACCAATAGATCTTTTTTGATCGCATCCAGGCCGGCGGGTCCGCCGTCGCTGCCGCCCACCAGGATGTCCTTGCCAGGGTGCATGCCGGCCTGGGTAATCGCCATCGCGGCACCGATAGCCATTTCATCGGCATTGGCCGCCACGGCGTCGATTTTCTTGCCCGAGACGATCCAGTTGTTCATCAGGTCCATGGCCTTGCTGCGTTGCCAGTCGGCGCTTTGTTCTTCACGATATGGATGTCGGGGTAATCCTTCAGTACGTTTTTCACGCCCTGTGTGCGGTTGTGGGTGGCGTTGTTGGAGAGCAAGCCGAGCATGATTGCGAGGTTGCCCTTGCCGTTCATTTTTTCCGCGAGGTAGCGCATCTGAATCTCGCCCGCTTTGATCTCGTCCGAGCCGACATAACCCACCCCGGCCGGTAAGCCGGGGATGTCCGGGCGACGGTTGACGTACACCAGCGGGATACCCGCCTGCTGGGCATTCACAGTCATTTTCTGGGTGGCGGCGGTGTCGACCGCGTTGACGATAATCGCGTCCATGCCTTGGGCAGAAAAGCTCTGCACCTGGTTCAGTTGGCGCACCACATCGCCTTGGGCGTCTTCGAATTGCAGGGTCACGTCGGTGAGGTCCCTGGCGTGGGTCGCCATGTAGTCACGCATCTGGGCGAGGAACACGTCGTCCACCTGGGCGATGCTGACGCCGATGCGTGTCTCGGCGAGGGCTAGCGGGGTAACGATGAGGGTCAGGAGCAAGGTCAGCAGCTGTTTTTTCATGGTGTCAGTCCGTTTTTTTGTTGTTTTGAAAGACGTTGAAAACATTCCTCAGCCTTGGCGTTTGGCGTGTAGTTGCGCAACGCGTTCGGCAAAGGTCTCGCAGGGCCAGCGTTCGTTCAGTGCCTGCAACATCAGTTGCTGCCCGGTTTGCGGAGCCAGGCCCTGTAAGGGTGGGTCGGTATCCAGGTTGGTGGGAAAGGAATAGCCATCGGCGGTGCAGGCGATCACCGCGTGCAGCGCCTCGCCATCCATGACGTTGTCCGCCAGGCGCTCCAACAGGCAGGGGTACAGCGCCAGCATCATCCGGTCGCGGTCCACAGCCTCCATCGTTTTGCCGAACGCCGAGGAGATTTGCAGCAGGTTGGCCATGCGCTGGCGGTCCGGTGTGCGATTGGTGCCAGCGGCGTGAAACAGGGCCGGGTTGAAGAACAGCAGGTCACCTTTGTTCAGCGGCAATTGCACGGCATGCTGCTGGAAGTACTCGATGAATTCAGTGCGCCTCCAGGCCAGGTAGCCCAGTGGGTATTGCTGGGAAAACGGCAGCAGTTGGGTCGGGCCGGTTTCCAGGGGCATGTCGCTGTGGGCCACGGCCCCTTGCAGCGTGAGGTATTGGGACAGCGTGTGCAGGGGCAACGGAAAGCGCTCCACCACGTCGATGGTCTGGAACCCGAGGTGATAATCACGGTGCGGTTGCTGGGCTTGGCCACCGGGGTGCACCACGTTGACCTGGGCCGTGACTTGGTAGCCCGGGCCGAGCCAGGCTTGTGCGATCAACCCCAGCAGTGGGTTGGCGTAATATTCGACAAAGGATGCCGGCGACTGCAGTGCGGCCTTCTGTAATGAGTTCCAGATACGTCCGTTACTGCCGGCCTTGGCGAAGTGGTCGGCGGCCACACCTTGCGCAGCCTCTTGGGCAAAGATCGCTTCGAATACCTGGCTGTGACGGTCGACCACGTCCAGGTCGGCGTAGCCCTGGCGCACCACCATCACTCCCGGCCCCTGGCTGAACAGGCGATGCAGTTCGTCCAGCACGGCGTGACGATCGCCGTTGCGCAGTGCCTGGGCCTGATAGATCGGGATGTTGCTGCACACTTCGGCGCAGTGCGGGTAGTCCTCGGCAGCAGCCTGCTGGGCACAGATCGAGTGAAAATCTTCCAGTTGCACCGCATCGGCGCTGACAAAGGCAGGCATCACGCACCCTCCACCAGGCTCAAGGCCTGATCGGGGCGTGGGGTGCCGCCGTCGCCACAGCCGATGACGCCTTGCTCCAGGTCGATCACCGTGCCGGTCATCATTCCCGACTCGCGTGACAATAGAAATGCCACGCTCCGGGCCACCTCTTCAGGTTTGAGCAGGCGGCCGAAGGGCTGTGCGGCTTCGGCGGCTTCCAACCAGGCATCCCCGGCACCGTGGTAGTGCCGCTGGATTTCATCCTCGTGCGGTGTGTCCATCCAGCCGATGTTCAAGCCGTTGACCCGAATCCGGTTGCGCAGGGCGCTGAACGCCACGTTTTTGGTCAGAATCGCGAGAGCGCCCTTGGACGCCGCGTAGGCACTCAAGAACGATTGCCCGCCGTGGCCGGTGACACTCTGGATATTGACCACTGCACCTTCAACCCTCTGGCTGATCATCAGCTTCAAGGCTTCCTGCATCAGGAAAAACGGCGCCCTCACATTGACCGCAAATAGTCGATCAAACAGTTCGGGGGAGGTGTCGAGAATGGTGCCGCGATCCGACATCCCGGCGCAGTTGATCAGCCCGTGGAGGGTGCCGAAGTGGGCACGGGCCGCCTCGATCACGGCGCGGCAGTCGCCAATCTGTTCCAGGTCCGCCTGGACAAACACCGCGCGGCAATCGAGCGCTGCCAACTGCCGTACTTGCTCCTGGCCCTGGTCCGGGCGGCGTCCGCAGATGATCAGGCCGGCAGCACCGCGCCGCGCGAGGGTATGGGCGACGGCAGCACCCAACCCCTGGGTGCTGCCGGTGACGACAAAGTATTGGCCTTTGAAGGTATGGCTGAGGTCGGTTGAAGGCATCGGGGTCTCCTGGGTTTTTGTTGTTTTGAAGGCCGGGCTCGACGCCGGGCAAAACTGAGACTAGCATTGCGGTCACCTCAATGAGTCTCAAAAAGACCTCAAAAAAACCTCAGGCTCAACGGCATGCTCGAACGCGCTAAACACTTTTCCATCAAGCAACTGGCCACCCAGGCGGGCGTCAGCAAGGCGACGGTCGATCGCGTCTTGCATGAGCGCGGCAGCGTGCACGCCCAAACCCGGCGGCGTATCGAACAGGCTCTGGATGAGCTGGAATCCCAGGAAAAAAATGGCTTGGCAGTAGGCCGGACCTTTCATGTCGATGTGATCATGCACACGCCCAAGCGCTTCAGTGCGGCGGTGCAGGCCGCCATCACCGCCCAACTGGGCAGCCTGGCACCGTTTCGTATCGCCCCGCGGTTTCATGTGTTCGAAGAGATCGAGCCTCAGGCGATGCACGACCAATTGCTGCGCTGCCTCGAGACCGGCAGCCAGGGTGTGGTGCTCAAGGCCGCGGACGAGCCGGCGGTGAATCTGGCGGTCAAGCACCTGGCGGCCGCAGGTATTCCGGTGGTGACCCTGGTCACCGATCTGCCCCACAGCGAGCGCATCGGCTACGTAGGCATGGATAACCGCACCGCCGGAAAAACCGCCGCGTACCTTCTGTCCCGCTGGATGTCACCCCAACCCCAGGAAGTGGCGGTGGTGATTGGCAGTGAATTGTTCCGGGGCGAGGAAGAACGCGAAATGGGGTTTCGCATGTGGCTGCGCGGCCGTGCGACGCACCTGCGGGTACTGGATATCAGCGGTGGGTACGGCGTGTATGACCGAACGTTTGCCCGGGTCACCGATGCGTTGAAGCAGCATCCCGAACTGAAGGCGGTGTACAGCGTCGGCGGTGGCAACCGCGCAATTGTCGACGCCTTTGCGGCTCTGGATCGCCCGTTGGACGTGTTTATTGCTCACGACCTCGACGAAGAGAATCGCCAGCTGTTGGCTGAAGAAAAAGTCGCCGCGATTATCGATCACAACCTGCAGATCGATGCGCGCCATGTGTTTCTGCACATCCTGCAATTTCATCGGCTGTGGAAGGCTGGGCCGATTGCGCCGTCACAGGTACAGATCGTCACACCGTTCAACCTGCCGGACTGAATCTCCACACCCAATAACAATCCCAGGAGTTCGACCATGCTACGTATCGCTGTCCTTGGTGCAGGGCGCATCGCCAACATTCACGCGGCCAATGTCGCGGCCCATCCTGATGCCACTCTGGTGGTGGTCGCCGACCCCTGGCGGGAGGGCGTCGATGGCTTGGCTGCGCAGCTGGGTTGCGAGGCGGCCTATGACTGCGCAGCAGTGCTAAGTCGGGACGATATCGACGCGGTGGTGATTGGCACACCCACCGACACTCATATCGATTTGCTGCTGGCGGCCGTGTCCCAGGGCAAGGCCGTGCTGTGCGAGAAGCCCATTGACCTGGATTTCGCCAAGGCGCGGGCGGCGGCGCAAGCTGTGGAGCGCGAGGGCGGCAAAGTAATGCTGGGCTTCAACCGCCGCTTCGATCCCGACACGCTGCGCCTGCGCCAGGCCATCGACGCGGGGCAAATTGGTGCTGTGCGGCAGGTGATCATCACCAGCCGTGACCCGGGGTTGGCGCCACGGGATTACCTGGCACATTCCGGCGGCATCCTGCGGGACATGACCATTCATGACTTCGACATGGCGCGGCACCTGCTGGGTGAAGAGCCCATCGAAGTCAGCGCGATAGCCAGCCGGCTGGTAGACCCGAGCCTGGCGCAGATTGACGACTTCGACAGCGTGATGGTGCTACTGCGCACCGCATCCGGGAAACAGTGCCATATCAACTGCTGTCGGGAGGCGGTCTACGGGTATGACCAGCGACTTGAGGTGTCCGGGGCCAATGGGGTGTTGCTCACGGATAACCATCGACCCAGCACCTTGCGCCATTGGAACCACGAGCACACCGAGGCGTTGGAGCCGTTGCAGCATTTCTTCCTGGAGCGTTATGCGGATGCCTACCGCAATGAGTTGGGGCAGTTTATCCAGGCACTGAGCGCGGGGCGCGCGCTGCCCACCAACATGCGCGATGGGCTGTATGCGTTGCACTTGGCGGACTGTGCGCTGGAGTCCATCAAGACCGGGCGAATGGTTGAGGTCAATTACGCTATTTAAGGTGTTGCCGGAGCGGGCATGCTCGCTCCGGCAGATTGCGCGTTAGATTTTTGCCAACGCCTGCGCCAGATCCGCCCGCAGGTCTTCCACATCCTCAACCCCCACCGACAACCGCACCAACCCATCACCAATCCCCAGCTGCGCCCGGGTCGCTGCCGGGATGCTCGCATGGGTCATGATCGCCGGGTGCTCGATCAGGCTTTCAACGCCCCCCAGGCTTTCAGCCAACGCAAAGATCTTCACGTTTTCCAGGAAGCGTGTCGCTCCTGCCAGGTCGCTTTTCAGGTCCACCGAAATCATCCCGCCAAACCCGCGCATCTGCCGGCGTGCCAGCTCATGCTGCGGGTGTGATGCCAGGCCTGGGTAATAAACCCGCGCCACTTGCGGCTGTTGCTCCAGCCATGTCGCCAGTTCCAGCGCATTGCTGCAATGGCGCTCCATGCGCAGCGCCAGGGTCTTCACCCCGCGCAAGGTCAGGAATGCGTCGAACGGCCCGGCAATCGCGCCCACGGAGTTTTGCAGGAAGCCCAGGCGCTCGGCCAGTTCAGGATTCTGGCCCACCACCGCAATGCCGCCGATTACATCGGAGTGGCCGTTGAGGTACTTGGTGGTGGAGTGCACCACGATGTCGAAACCCAGCTCCAGCGGGCGCTGGATCCAGGGGCTGGCGAAGGTGTTGTCGGCCACGCAGATGATGCCCCGGGCCTTGCAGATGCGGGAGATGGCACTGAGATCGGTCAGGCTCAGCAGCGGGTTGCTCGGGGTTTCGACCCAGACCATCCGCGTGTCGTCCTGCAGCGCGGCTTCGAAGGCCGACAGGTCGGTCAGGTCGACGAAGCTGAAGCGATGCCCGGCGCTGCGCTGGCGCACTTTGTCGAACAGGCGGAAGGTGCCGCCGTACAAGTCATTGCCGGAAACCACGTGGGAACCGGCGTCGAGCAGTTCCAGCACGGTGGAAATCGCCGCCAGCCCGGAGGCGAACGCGAAGGCCTGGGTGCCGCCTTCCAGGTCGGCCACGCAGCGTTCCAGGGCGAAGCGCGTCGGGTTGTGGGAGCGCCCGTAGTCAAAGCCCTTGTGAACGCCGGGGCTGTCTTGCAGGTAGGTGGAGTTGGCGTAGATCGGCGGCATCAGCGCCCCGGTGGTCGGGTCCGGGGATTGCCCGGCATGGATCACGCGGGTGGCGAAGGCGCTTTTATCGTGCTGGGTCATGCAAGGGATCTCCGTAGGTGATTGAGCAGGTCGACGCGGGTGATCAGGCCGTGAAAGCCCGAGGCGTCGGCAATGATTGCCACCAGCCCGCGATCCAGTTCGGCCTGCAATTGCGCAAGGCTGGCGCTGGGTGCGAGGGTGTGAAGGGCGTTGGTCATGGCGCTGCCGACGGTCATGGAAAAGTGCGCGGCGTTCTGATGCAGGCCGAGCAATACATCCGACTCGTCGAGCACCCCCACCAGTTGCTTGCCGTCCACCAGCACCGGCAGCTGTGAGACGTCGGCCAGGCGCATGCGCTGGAAGGCGGTGAGCAGGCTGTCGTCGGGGCCGACGCTGATCACCCGGCCATCCTCGAAGCGACGGGCGATCAGGTCGCGCAGGTCGCCGTAGTGTTTGTATTGCAGCAGGCCGGCGTCGTTCATCCATTGGTCGTTGTAGACCTTCGACAGGTAGCGCGTGCCGGTGTCGCAGACGAAGGTGACCACGCGCTTGGGCTCGGTCTGTTCGCGGCAATAACGCAGGGCGGCGGCCAGCAGGGTGCCGGTGGAGGAGCCACCGAGAATGCCTTCGGCCCGCAGCAGTTGGCGGGCGTGGTCGAAGCTTTCTTCGTCGCTGATGGAATAGGCGTGGCGCACGCTGGAGAGGTCGGCGATCGAGGGGATGAAGTCTTCGCCGATACCTTCCACGGCCCACGAGCCGGGCTCGGTCATGGTGCCGCTGCGGCTGTACTCGGCCATCACCGAGCCGACCGGGTCGGCCAGCACCATGGTCAGGTCAGGTTGCACGCGCTTGAAGAAGCGCGTCAGGCCGGTGAGGGTGCCGGCCGAGCCGACGCCAACCACGATGGCATCCAGGTCATGTTGGGTCTGGGCCCAGATTTCCGGGGCGGTGCTGGTCTCATGGGCCAGGGGGTTGGCCGGGTTGTTGAACTGGTCGGCGAAGAACGAATCGGGAATGTCCTTGGCCAGTCGCGCCGCCACATCCTGGTAATACTCGGGATGGCCCTTGCCGACATCCGAGCGGGTGATGTGCACCTCAGCGCCCATGGCTTTCAGGTGCAAGACTTTCTCGGTGGACATCTTGTCCGGCACCACCAGCACCACCCGGTAGCCTTTGGCGCGTCCCACCAGGGCCAGGCCGAGGCCGGTATTGCCGGCGGTGGCTTCGATGATGGTGCCGCCGGGGCGCAGGCGGCCATCCCGCTCGGCGGCGTCGATCATGGCCAGGCCAATGCGGTCCTTGATGGAGCCGCCGGGGTTCTGGGATTCAAGCTTGAGGAACAGCGTGCACGGGCCGGTATCGAAGCGGCTGACCCGCACCAGCGGGGTATTGCCAATCAGTTCGAGCACGGCGGGGCGGGAAGCGGTGGGCATGTCGTCACCTGGCTACGGAAAGGGCGTATGGGATGGACAGCAGCGTTTACAACATGGTTTCGAACATAGGCCGGTATCGGGCCGCTCGCAACCGCGCGGCCGCCAGAATGTCTTTTTTTGGCGCATTGCTGCTTCATGACGGAGCACGGCTGGAGGCGCTCCATCGGCGGGTTTTCTGTCAACCTCACGTATTCATTGGCTTGCAGCTGATTGGCCCAGGGATTGCTAAAAGAAATCCAAACTTGGATACAAGATGGAATCCTCAATGCGCAACGAACAACTCGGCTGGACCCTGGGTGAATGGCAAGCTGCCTACCGCAGCCAGGCGCTGACTCCCGATATCCTGTTGACCCTGGCGAGCACGTTTCCCTCCGAGGACAATGCCTGGATCAGCCAGGTGCAACCGCAGCAATTGAGTGACCAGTTGGCGCAGTTGGCCGAGCGGCTTGCGGCGGTCGACGGCGATATCGACCAGTTGCCGTTGTATGGCGTGCCGTTTGCCATCAAGGACAACATCGATGCGGCGGGTTGGGAAACCACGGCGGCGTGTCCTGAGTTTGCCTATACCGCCGCGGCGGATGCCTCGGTGGTGGCGCGGTTGCGGGCGGCCGGGGCGATCCTGATGGGCAAGACCAACCTCGATCAGTTCGCCACCGGCCTGGTGGGTACACGCTCGCCCTACGGCGCGGTGGGCAACAGTTTTAACCCGGACTATGTCAGCGGCGGTTCCAGCTCGGGTTCGGCCTCGGTGGTTGCCCGCGGGCTGGTGGCGTTTTCCCTGGGCACCGACACCGCCGGTTCCGGGCGGGTGCCGGCGGGCTTCAACAATATTGTCGGGTTGAAGCCGACCAAGGGGCGCTTGTCTAACACCGGACTGGTGCCGGCCTGTCGTACCGTGGACTGTATTTCGGTATTTGCGCTGACGGTTGAAGATGCCGAGACGGTTGCGGGCCTCGCTGCTGCTTACGACGCCAGCGACGCCTATTCACGCGTCAATCCCAACACTGCTCCCGTAGCGGTCGGCGCCACAATCAAGCTGGCGGTTCCGGCCAGCCTGGAGTTTTTTGGCGACGCGCAGAACCAGGCCGTATTTGAACAGGCGCTGCTCAGGTTCCAGTCCCTCGGCGCCGAAATCACGGCGGTGGATTTCAGCCCGTTTCAGCAACTCGCCGAGCAGCTCTATTACGGCTCCTGGGTTGCGGAGCGCACGGTGGCACTGGAAGGCATGCTCGCCAGCAACGCCGAAGCGATCAACCCGGTGGTGCGTGGCATTGTGGAAAACGGCCACACGTACAGCGCCTGCGATGCCTATAAAGCCGAATACCTGCGCGCCGAACTGAGCCGCCGCATCAACGACACCCTGGCCGGTTTCGACGCCTTGCTGCTGCCGACATCGCCGACGATCCGCACCCTGGCGGAAATGGCCGTGGAGCCGGTGCTCTACAACTCGCAGTTTGGCTTCTACACCAACTTCACCAACCTGGCCGACCTCTCGGCACTGGCCGTGCCCGCCGGGCTGCGCAGCGACGGCCTGCCGTGCGGCGTCACCCTTATCGCACCGGCCTGGCACGACGCCGCCCTGGCGCATCTGGGCAAGCGTTGGCAGGCCGGCCTTGATCTTCCGCTGGGCGCTACCCAACGCAATCTGCCGCAACCGGCACCGGCGCGACAGGCGCCCGGCAGCGTGCGGGTGGCGGTGGTTGGGGCGCATCTCACCGGGATGCCGCTGAACTTCCAGCTGACCAGCCGCAACGCCGTGCTGGTGGAGCAAACCCTGACGGCGAGCAACTACCGCCTGCATGCACTGCCGGGCACGGTTCCGCCCAAGCCGGGGCTGGCCAGGGATGACTCGGGCCGCTCGATCATCGTCGAGCTGTGGGACATGCCTGTCGCCCGCTTTGGTGAGTTCGTCGCCGAGATCCCTGCGCCGCTGGGCATCGGCAACCTGACCCTGGCGGACGGGCGCAGCGTGAAGGGTTTTATCTGCGAGCCCTGGGCCCTGGCAGGCGCCACCGACATCACCGAATTCGGCGGCTGGCGCGCGTACATGGCGAGCAGGAACTAGGCATGCAGCTCTCAACCACGAGAAAACCCGGCGAACGGCCGGACAGCCTGGCGGAACGGGTCTACCAGCAGGTGAAGGACGACATCTTCGGCTTTCGCCTGCTGCCGGGTGATCGCTTCAGTGAAGGTGACGTGGCCGAGCGCATGCAGGCCAGCCGCACGCCGGTGCGCCAGGCGCTGTATCGGCTGGAGCGGGAAGGGTACCTGGAGGTGTTTTTCAGGAGTGGCTGGCAGGTGCGGCCGTTCGACTTCAACTATTTCGAAGAGCTTTACGACGTAAGAATCGTGCTGGAGTTGGCCGCCGTCAGCCGCTTGTGTGGCATGGCGGAGCAGGGGCTTGAACGGCTTGAAGCGATCTGGCGGGTGGACGAAAGTGCGCGTCTGGATGACGCACAGGTCGTCTGCGCGCTGGATGAGGAGTTCCACTGCGGGTTGGTGCAGGCCACGGGCAACGCTGAAATGGCGCGCATGCATTACGAGATAACCGAGAAAATCCGCATCATTCGGCGGCTGGATTTCACTCAGCAATCACGTATCGCAGCGACCTATGAGGAACACGCAAGCATCCTCGATGCGATCTCGGCACGGCACAGCGATCTGGCGCAGCAACTGCTCAAGACTCACATCGAGGTGAGCAAGCAGGAGGTGCGCAAGATCACGTTGCATCGGTTGGCGGTGGCGAGAGGATAAGCAGCCCGTGCCCTGTGGCGAGGGAGCTTGCTCCCGCTGGGGTGCGAAGCGCCCCCAAAACCGGTCACCCCATTTTACCTGGCGAAAACGCGGTGCCTGAATTGGGGCTGCTGCGCAGCCCAGCGGGAGCAAGCTCCCTCGCCACGGGTTATTCCCGCACGCCTAATACTTGCTGCAACCGATTTGTCACCGTCTCACTCGCCCCCAACATCGGCGCCCGCAACTCACTGCCGATCAAACCCTCCATCGCCAGCGCGGCCTTCACCGGCGCCGGATTGGGCTCCACGAACAGTGTGTGAATCAACGGCAGCAGCCCGAAAAACGTCTCGCGAGCCGCCAGCAACCGGTTGTCGCGAACCTGTCGATGCAGCGCCACAAAATCTGCGGTACGCACATGCGCCGACGCGGCAATCGCGCCGGTCGCTCCCAGGCACAGCGCGTTGAATATCTGCACATCCTCGCCACACAACACATCCACATTCCCGCTGGCCAGCAGCGCCAGGGTATTGGCCAGGTTGCCGCCACAATCCTTGATCGCGACGATCCGTTCATGGGCGACGATGTTCAGCAACGTCGCCTGTTCGAAGGCGATACCGGTGCGGTAGGGAATGTCATACAGAATGATCGGCACACTGGACGCATCGGCCACGGTGCGGAAGAACGCCTCAAGGCCCGCCTGGGACGGGCGGATGTAGCTCGGCGGCGGTACTAGCAAACCGGCCACCGGGCGTTGCAGGATTTCACTCTGGAACTGCAGCAGCTCAATCTGGTTATACCCCGCCAGGCCCATCACCACCTGCTGCGGCGGTACCAGTTCCAGTACGGCATCCAGCATCGCCAACTGCTCACGGCGGCTCAGTGCTGCGGCTTCGCCGGTGGTGGTACAGACCATGATCCCGGCCACGCCTTGTTCCAGCAGATGGCAGACCAGGCGGCGCAAGCCGATGAAGTCGATAACGCCGTTATGAAACGGTGTAACGACGGGAACCCAGATACCTTGAAACGATGACATGCGCTTTCTCCTGATGGTTGACCGATTTCGTCACCGTCAGAAGGGCAGAGGGAAGTAAGCAAGAGGAGGGGGCCTTCGCGCTCAATGTCCTGTCAGCTCATCTGACGGGACAGCGCGCCCCGGTCACATGAGCGACTGTTTCTTCGATTTGAGGGCGTGCGCAACGCAACCTTGCGCCTTGGCAATCAAGCCAATGACGGAAAAGTTGAAGGTCGTTGCAGACATTGAGGACACACCCTGAAGAAGGCGCTTATCTTTATGGATTATTACAGGGTGTGTCAACTCACGGTGGTCAGTCGCGGTTCAACCAGTGGCGCACGAAACGCACCTGCTCTGCCGACAGTTCTGCGTCTTCCGGCGCGCCCATGAAACCGCCGTGGGGCATTGCTTCAAAGATGTGCAGTTCCACCGGTACCTCGGCCTGGCGCAGCGCCCGGTGCAGGCGTACGGCGTTGGACAGGAACAGGTCGCGGGTGCCGCTTTGCACGAACGTTGGCGGGAAGCCTGGTGCGAAATCCCCGAACAGCGGCGACAGGTACGGGTGAGACAAATCCGCGCCAGCGGCGTACAGCAGGTTGGTGCTCATCAGCGGGTTGGGCAACACCACGTCGACGGTGCGGTTGACCTGGAAGCTGTCGCCCGATTCGGTCAGGTCCACTTCGGGTGACAGCAATACCAGCGCGGCCGGCAGCGGCAAGCCTTCGTCGCGGGCGCGCAGCACCATGGCAGCGGCGAGGTTGCCTCCGGCCGAGCGTCCGCCGATCACGATCTTGTCCGGGGTGTGGTGCTTCAGCACATGCCGGTAGGTGGCCATACAGTCATCGAGTGCCGCCGGGTACGGATGGTCAGGCGGCATGCGGTAGTCCACGCCGTAGCAGGTCAGGTTGTGCAGGTCGGCGTGCTTGCCGGCGGCGAGGCGGGCGTTTTCGCCGCCGCCGAACACCAGGGCGCCGCCGTGCAGGTCGATATAGGCGAACTCGGCCCCGTATGCCGGCGTCGCCCGGTACACCGTGGCGTCTTCCACGGTGAATGTCTCAACGTGGTCTGCCGTCTGTCCCGCCTGGGACGCCGCGTACTGTTGGGCAACTGCGGCCTGCATACGGCGCCAGCCAGCGTGGTCATCGGGTGCGGGCAGGGTGTACAGGCTGTTCAGCGGCACGCCATCGGCGTTCACCATGCGTTGCAGCATCGCCTGGGCCTCGGGGCTGATGGACCGCGGAACCGGGATGATTCGCGGGTCGATCCTTACACCATTACTCATTCTCTGCACCGTTTGGGTTCATGTCAGGACGCGAACGCATTCTTGTCGGTAGCGGTACTACACTGCAAGTCCGAACCTCCACGCTGGAGAACACTCATGCTCAACAAAAACACGGTGTGCCTTTGGTACGACGGCAGTGCACTGGACGCTGCCAACTTCTACGCCAGGACCTTCCCGGACAGCGCAGTGACTGCGGTCCATCACGCCCCCGGGGATTATCCGGCGGGCAAACAGGGCGATGTGTTGACGGTGGAATTCACCGTCATGGGTATTCCTTGCCTGGGGCTGAACGGCGGCTCCGGCGTGCAGCACAACGAGGCGTTTTCGTTCCAGGTAGCCACCGACGACCAGGCGGAAACCGACCGCTTGTGGCACGCGATTGTCAGCCATGGCGGCCAGGAAAACGTCTGCGGCTGGTGCCAGGATAAATGGGGGGTGAGATGGCAGATTACCCCGCGTGTACTGAGCGCGGCGATCACCCATCCCGACCCGGCAGCGGCCAAGCGGGCGTTTGATGCGATGATGGGGATGACCAGGATTGATATAGCGGGGATTGAGGCGGCGCTCAAAGGTTGATGCACCGATTGAGTCAATCGGCGCCCACCGCAGTCCGGTCCACCAGACGAATACGGTTGCGTCCGCCACGCTTGGATTCATACAGCGCCGCGTCGCCTTGCTCGATCAAGGCCGCGAGGCTGGCGGGCGGCGTGTCGAACAGGCTGGCGCCGATGCTCAATGTCACCGCTTCGGGCGTGGCGAACGCCTGCGAGGCAGCCTGATGAAACTGTTCGCGCAGGGCGCTGCCCAGCGCGACAATGCGCGCGTTCGAGGTGTCGTTAAGCAGGATCACGAACTCGTCGCCACCCAACCGCGCCGCCAGCGAATCATCGGGCAACTGCGCGCGAATCATCTCGCTCAGGGCCACCAGCAGCCGGTCGCCCGCGGTATGGCCGTACAGGTCGTTGATCAGCTTGAAATTGTCGATGTCGATCAACAGCAGGGCACCCGGCCGGGCCTGCGAGACCTCGCTCAGCAGGTTCGGCGCGCGCATTTCAAGGGCGCGGCGGTTATACAGCGCGGTCAACGGGTCGCGGGCGGCCAACCGTGCAATCTGTTCCTCACGGCGGTAGCGCTCGGTGCCGGTCATCGACAATGCAATCAGCATGATCGCCATGGCGCCTTCCACCAGCGACACCTGAATGATCTCGCCACGAAACGCCGTCAGATCGATCAGTGTCCCCGGCACGATCGCCACCAGCGACTTGGCCAGATAGAACAGCCCGTGGGCCAGCAGCACATAGCGCAGTTGCACCGCGCCCACGCTGAGTGATCGGCCATGGGGGCGTAACAGGAAACTGGCCCGCAGGGTCGGCAGGGCAACCAGCAGCGAGTTGGCCAGCAGCATGGCCCTGGACCACGACTGTCCTTCCGGCAACAGCAGCATGGCAAACCAGGCCACGAACATCAGGTACCAGGCGCGAGACAGGCGCACCTGGGTGAAACGCGCAACGCCCAGCAGGAACAGCCAGTGGGCGGTGATCAGCAACCCGTTGGCGAACCAGATGCCGATCAACAGCAGGCCGCTGGCCCGCAACAGCGCCAGGGTGCTGCCCACGCTGATGATGGCGAAACCGGCAGTCCAGTACAGCAGCGATGGCTCGCGGACATTGCGCCACTCGACGGCCAGGTACAGCGCGGCGGCGCCTGCCAGGGCGATGGTGAGGACCAGTATGGTGATGGGGTCGAGCGCCATGGGCGAACTGGCCTGCCTGAGTTGCGGTGAGACGGCGATTGTAAGCGTTTTCGCCGGTTTTTCGCAGTGCTCAGGCCCTGCGCGCCATCAGCAATACCGTCGCGGCGGCCGACAACAACCCCGCACAGCAGCGGTTGAAAATCCGCTTGCCCCGAGGCTGCGCGAACCAGCGGCGCATATGCAAACCCATATAGGCGTAGGCGCTGATGGCGAACCATTCCAGCGCCAGGAACATCGCTCCCAGCAGGGCAAATTGCGGCGTGATCGGACGTGCCGGGTCGACGAATTGCGGCAGGAAGGCGGTAAAAATCAGGATTGCCTTGGGATTGCCGGCGGCCACCAGGAACTCCTGTCGCGCCAAGGCCCACAAGCCCGCCTTGGGCGCCGTCGACTCAGCCTCCGCGTGCGGATTGGACCGCCACAGTTGATACGCCAGATAAAATAGATACGCCGCCCCCAGAATCTTGATCCCGTAGAACAACAACTCCGAGGTTTGCAGCACCACCGCCAGCCCGGCGGACGCGAGGGCGATCATCCCGGCAAAGGCCAGTAGTCGCCCGACGCCTGCCAGGCACGAAGTGCGGTAGCCGTAGCGGGTGGAGTTGCTCACGGACAGCAGGTTGTTCGGGCCTGGCGCCATGTTCAGGGCGAAGCAGGCCGGGAGGAAGAGGGTGAGGGTGGCGAGGTCCATGGGGGGCTCCGGCGGGCGCTGGCAGGTAAGGCCACGAGGATAAGGGATGTGAGGCGGTTGAACAATTTGCGCTAATGGGTAGAACCGATGGCGCTCTGGCCATGTCTGTGAGTCGTGGGTAAATAGATCGGTCACCATGACGCTCATTCGTTAATATGCCCGGCATGCCAATCGGGTAAAGGAAGTTGGCGTGAAGCACGAAGCGCTTTTCCCGGGAATTAAAAATAGAGTAGGCAGGGAATGGAATATCCTTCATTTGAAAACAAATCAAAGAAAAGAACCTTGTTGTTGGTGGTGTGTCTGTTATTTGGAGCATGGATTGCTTATACGCTCTGGGCCGGTCGCATTGTAATGCGAACGGTTTTAATGCCATCGATTCCCGAGTGGACGACCTATATAGTCATTGGTTGTCTGGTTGGACTCTTTTTTGCTGCAAGGGCCACCTACTATCGTCCGGCTGTAAGAAACCCGAACCGTGTTGGAGAATCTTTTTTTGGTGGTTTTTGCCTGGGTCTGATTTTGTCCTTGCACAGTTATGACGTCGTTACGTACCTGTTGCCCGGCGACATTGTTCAGTATGCGTCACCTTACGAGCTGGTGACTCCGGGGCCCTACGTTGGAAAGTTCAGTCGTTGTGAGGCGGGTCTGCGGATTAAGGATTTAAAGACTGAGCGCTGGGTTGCGCTTTGTACCACTCAGTCGGAATTCAACGATCAAAGAAAGACAGGCATGAATGCAGTGTGGGTGACTGCTCATTCAAACGAGATAGGTTCTTATATCGAGGCGTATGAATTTATTTATAAATAAATCATGTCGTCGTTGTACCAGCCTTCGTTCATAAGCCAATGACTCATTGTTGGCCGGGAGGGGAAGGTTTCGGTTTGCCATCAGCCACTTGTGTCTTGCCACAAACTTGCTGCGTTGCATTCGGCAGTATTGCGCCCCCTTGAAAGCCTCAGATGAACAGATCCGCCCCTTGCCTTCAAAGCGCCGCATAGACAAGGGATGAAAGTCGGCGGGGGCGTGGATCAATCATCGAATGGCTGCCCGAAGTCGTGGTGACAAAACCGAAGCTCACTTGTTTTTCGGGATCAGCGAAACTGATCGGGCCACCAAGCCCGATATGGCCAAAGGTGTTCGGGCCCATTGCATGGGAAGCCGTCGGGTCGCGTTGCTGCTCGAGCATGCAACCCAATCCATAACGCATGGGGCGCATCCATACTCGATCCATGCCATGACTGTGCTCACGGCTGAATTCAGTAAGCAGCTCGGGACCGATAAAGTTTCCTGCCATCAATGCACTGTAGAAACCGGCCAGGCCGTGAGCCGAACCGTGTCCACACACGGCGGGTTGCCGGTAGGCCCACCAGCGAGGGTCACTGGTTCGTCTGGGCACCATTCCGGGGTTGGTGAAGGCGAGCGTCGCGATATGCGACGGCTCGTTTTTCACCACGGTTCGCAACGCCTGCGAGTAAGGGTCACCGACTCGTCCCGTGGCACTGTCGAAACGCGCGATACGGTGAAAGTGTTCTTCGCTCACGCCAAGGTGCACGTCCAACTCATGGGGATCGAGAATCTCTTCGTGGATAAACACACAGGGATCTCGTCCGTCCACCCGGCGAATCAACTCGCCGAGGATCCAGCCAAACGTGGTGGTGCCGTAGCCCAGGTCTGTTCCCGGTTCCCACCACAGCGGCTCGGCCTCCAGCAGTCGCAGCATATGCTCCCAGTCATACATCATGGGGTTATGGTCGGGCCCCCGCAGCGCCGGCAGGCCTGCGGTATGGTTCATCACCTGGCGCAGGGTGACCTTTGCTTTCCCGCTCCGGGCGAACTCGGGCCAGTAACGGGCCACGGGTGCATCCAGCTCCAGCTTGCCCGCCTCAACCAACATCAGGACGGCCACCGCGACATAGGGTTTTATTACGCAGAAGGTATTGGCCAGCGTATCGCGGGTCCAGGGTTTCGTGCCCGCCTGGTCTGCCATGCCGGCCCACAGGTCGACAACGATCTCTGCGCCTACCTGCACGCACAGGCCGGCCCCACGTTCCTGCGGATCATCGAACATGTCCTCGAAGGCCTGCTTGACCGCTTCAAACTGCTTCGCACATATCCCTTGCGCTTTCATACCTCAACGTCCTCGTATTTGAAGTGCGGCCCTTGATACTTGCCGAACACCGATAATGGTTGTGGAGGAATTCACCCACGAGACCGAGTTTGGGAGTGCTCCATGGAAAAGCGATTGGCTCGTTTGTAGGTGCCGAAGTCATTGAACCTGACACCGGCCTGGGCCATGACTTTATGAGCATAAGGTGCCGTCATCTGACGCAGATAAAACGGGTCTCTCACCACGAAGTGATGGATGCTGTGAGTGCTGCCAAAGTTAAAACAGAACAACTGGAACGGCCACAGCCACCAAGGGTTCATCACCTGGGTTTGTTGTAATGCGTTACGCGGGGCAACATCGCCGTAATAGTGCATATTTGAACTTATAAAGAACAGGCAGAACTGCCGTATCATATTGGGCGCTATAAGAATAACCACTGCGCTATTGACGATATCCATTAGTTCCAGCGTCGTAGCAGAGCTGTGAACCTCCATCCCGGTAATTGACCCAAGCCAGACATACAGGTGGTAGCCGAGGAACACATACCAGCACCCCCAATACAGAAGCCCGAATGGTGTATTGAGCCGAATGATCTTGCCTAACAATTTTACCTTTTGCCGCCATCCCGGGGCAAACACCGCATTTAGAAAACCAAATACAAATCCGTCCACCAGTTTGAGTAATCGCAGTATTCCCCAAGGACTGCCGCTCGTGGTGATCCAGGCTTCAACATCAGAATCAGTTCCGGACTCCTTATGGTGATGAAAGTGCAGACTGCGTCTTAGCCACGGGCTGGGCATACCCGGGCGTGCCAGCCAGCAGAAGAGCATCATGGCATTATGGGCCAGCGGCTGTTTTCTAAAATAAAGGCGATGAATCAGGTCATGTTCGATTTCATGAATGAACGAAGTCAGCAGCGCATTGACCAGAATACACATCCATGCGGGGATAAAACCCTTTAGATAGAGCCCTCCCGTAATGACCATCCCTATCAGGGAAAACGCCATGACACTCGCGCCCAGAGCATCCTGGTGCTGCAGGATCGGATAACGCTTTCGCAGGTAGTTCCCATGATCGGTAATACTGCGGGTTACCTTATCAATCTTTTCCTGATCGGTAGTTGGGCGATCAATTTCGATGGCGCCTTCCAAGACATTCATCCATTCATCCTCTGATTGCAATCGAGAAATTAACAGCCGCGTCAAGCCGGTCATGTCAATTGTTTGAGCTGTAAAACAGTAGATACTCATATGGGTTGCTTGAGTTGCACGGGGCATTCAAGAAATACGAAATCGACTTTTTTGCGAAAAACTTGTTAGAATTCCATGCTTCAAAATGATAAGGGAAGTTCAACTCTTTGCAACTGTGTATTTTGGGTGGGTTCAGTGTTACAAGTGCGGTGTAAGGAATTGATGATTTAGTTACAGTTTGTACAAGTATAAAATGACGCTGTACAAGTATTGCCAAGGAGGCACCATGAGATTGCATCGCATCAAATATTTCCGGCGCGCTCTAAAAGAGCCCGAGGGTGGCGTAGAGAAAATAACAAGCGACGATGTATTTGATGCCGTGTTTTGCGATGAGCCGGCAGACAATGCCGCGAATCCTGCAGGCCTGGAAAGGCTACTCCGCTACCTGCAGTGCGGGGATACCGTGGTGGTGGACAGCATGGCAGCGCTGACTTCAAGCACGGAGCAGCTGTGCGCCATCATTCGCCGGTTGATTGAAAAGCAGGTCACGTTGGAGTGTTTGAACGAAAACCTGGTTTTCCGGCATGACTGTCTTGAAGTCGTGGAGTCGATCATTGCGGTAATGGAGCTGATTGCAGAGTTCGAGCGCGCTGCGATGAGGGAAAGACAGGCGGCGGGAATTGCCAGTGCAAAGAATCGTGGGACTTATAGAGGTCGCAAGAAAAAACTGTCTGACAATCAGGTTGTAAACTTGATTGACCGGGCCGCTGCTGGAGAAAGTAAATCCAAGTTGGCGCGTGATTTTGAAATCAGTCGGCAGACGCTCTATCGGTACTTGAGATCCAGATAGGGGCTTCTTCGGGTCGCACGAGGGAGCGGCTGCCAACAAGATCCTACAGTTGAAAAAACCTGTCAGGACGGCATGGCCCGAGGGCGGTGGAAGTCTTGCCATCAATGATTTCTTCACTGGCAAGACGACCCACTATCGCGGCCAACGCTCCTGCTCCCTCTATTCAAGGCAGCCTTCAGATGCTGCGGGCAAGCGCTCGAGAAACTCGGCGATCTGCTGGCCACCGCGCAAGTGCACCACGGGCACCGACGGGCCTGCCGCCAACCGCACCGCCTCGATACCTGGCCGGTGGCCGCGATCAAACGTCCACACGTACTTCAGGAATGTCAGGAACTCCCGGTCGAGTTTCTCGGTACAGCCGGCGGGAATATCCGGGCGCGGGCGGTTCAGCGCACTGCGCAGGATCACCCGGGTAAAGCAGGTGAGCCGTGGCGTGTCGAGCCAGATGATCAAATCGGCACGGGGCAGGCGCAGGTCGAACGTGCGCCGCGCATAGTTGCCTTCACACACCCAGCCATCGGCGGCAACGGCGTCGCGCACGCGGGTACGGAACTGCTCGGCGTCGGGCTCGACCCAGCCGGGCGACCAGAACAGGGTGTCCAGGTGCACCACGGGCAGGCCCAGGCGTTGTCCGAGGGCGCGGGCGAGGGTGGATTTTCCGCTGCCCGCATTACCGAGAATCACGATGCGTTGCATGAAGGGACGTCCTGTCGCGGGAAAGCCCACAATTGTGCAGGTTTTACATGACCGACAAAAGCCATATGAGGTAGGTTGGGCGCCCCGGAATGGACCCTCTCGACCAAGGAAGCGCCTGTCAATGCCAAATGCCTTTTGCCAAATCAGCGAACGCCTGGACAACCGCCGGTTTATCGTCGCGGGCAACACCCATGGTGTGTCCGGTACAGGCACCGTGTTTCATTACCACGTCGATGAAAACGCCATCTGGGGCACCTACCAGGGCGGCCGGATTCGCATGGGCAATCAAGTCGGGCGCGCCACAGGCCCCGATACCATCGAGTTGCTGTACCAGTGCCTGACCACCGAGGGCGAGATTCTTGCCGGCTGGTCCCGGGGCACGGTAGGCGTGGACGCCGCCGGGCGTACCACCCTGGCCTTCGTCTGGGGCTGGTTGTCGGGCGCGACGGGAGGCGGGGAGTCGAGCTACGTCGAACTCGTTGCCGAGTAGTCATGGGATTTCGCGCCTACTGGAACCGCTCAACCAGGTAGTCGACAAAGCACCGGACCCGCGCCGGCGTGTGGGTACCGCCCAGGAACACGGCATGGATCTCTTCGCCATCGCCGGGATTGAATGCCTCCAGCAGCGGCACCAGCCGACCCGCCTGAATGGCGTCCGCCACGGTCTCGGCGCAGACCCGCGCGATGCCGATGCCCTCGGCCGCCAATTGGCCCTGGGTGTCACCGTTATTGGTTTCGACATGGCCCTTGATCGTCAGTGAATAGTCGTGGCCATCCTTGCGAAACGGCCAGGTGGGCGCCGCACGCTTGAAGTTGAAACCGATGCAGTCGTGATCCAGCAGGTCTTCCGGCACCTGCGGCGTGCCGCGTCGTGCCAGATAGCTCGGCGCAGCAATGATGACCTTGTGGGTGGCGCCCAGCCGGCGGGACGTCAGGCTGCTGTCGGGCAGCGGGCCCAATCGCACTGCGACGTCGGCTTGCCCGGCGGCGATGTCGACCACGGTGTCGGTCAGGTTGATGTCCACCAGGATGTCCGGGTAACGCTGAATGAACTCGCCCAACAACGGGATCACGAAGGTCCTGCCATACAGCAGCGAACTGCTGACACGCAGGCGCCCGCGGGGTGAACTCTGGTCGGTAATCTGCTGTTCGGTTTCCCGCAGGTCCGTGAGGATCCGCCGGGCGCACGACAGATAGGCGGCGCCCTCCGGGGTCACGGTCAGTGAGCGCGTGGTTCGCAACAACAGGCGTACGCCCAGCCGGGCCTCCATGCGGTCCAGCACCCGCGCGATGGAGGAGGGCGCAAGGTTCAAGCGACGCGCGGCCGCCGAGAAACTCGCGGTCTCGGCCACGAGGGTAAAGATTTCCAGTTCGTCCGTTATGTCCACGGGAAACTCACTTGTGCGTTTTTCGCAAAGGCCTTGAGCGGCGTAATGGGGTTCACATCGGTTTTTGTCGGGTTCAGTATTGCGTAAAGCAATGTAATACGGAAACTCACCAGGAGAATCCCATGATCTTGCCCTACACCATCAATGTCCCCGACGAACGTCTTGTGGCCATCCGCGACAAAGTCGCCGCCTACGATTGGACCCGGCTTCCCGATTTGGGAGGGTGGAAGTCGGGCGTTGGCGTGCGCGACCTTCAGCGCCTGGTCGCTTACTGGCTGGAATCCTATGATTGGCGCCGGGTCGAAAAACACCTCAACCAATTGCCCAACTTCATCACCGAGATTGAGGGCGAGCACCTGCACTTCGTCCATGTGCGGGGCGACGGTTCCAGGCCGCCGATCCTGCTGCTCCATGGCTGGCCAGGTTCGTACCTGGAATTCGAGGCGCTGCTGGAACCGCTGGCGGCTGACGGACACGATGTGATCGTGCCGTCGCTTCCGGGGTTTGCATTCTCCAGGCCGATCACCGGAGTGATTGGCCCACGTCGGGCGGGCGAACTCATGCATGGGCTGATGGCCCGGCTGTTCGGGCCAACCCGCTTCATCGTTCAGGGCGGTGACTGGGGTTCGGGCATCGCCGGTTGGATGGCCCACGATCGGCCCGAGGCGTTACTGGGGATTCACCTGAACATGGCCGACCTGCTGGCCCAGGGCACCGTTGCGACCACGCCGGAGGAGGAGGCTTTCGTCGCCCGGCGTGACGTGCTGATCGACTGGGAAACCGGCTACAACCACCAGCAGGAAACCCGCCCGCAGACCCTGGGTGTCGCGCTGGCCGACAGCCCGGTGGGGGCCGCGGGATGGATCCTCGAAAAAATCGGCACATGGGCCGATCTGCCCACTGCCGCCCATGGCAGTCCGGATCTCTGGGGCACCTTTACCGAGGAGCAACTGCTGACCAACATCATGTTGTATCTCGCACCGTCTTCCATGGTCACCGCGACATGGATGTATCACGGCAAGCGCCTTGAGGGGTCATCAAAATTCCCGGCCGGCACCCGCATCCAGGCGCCGACCGGATTTGCCGCCTTTCGTGACCCGGTGTTCGTGCCGCCGCCGCGCTCATTTGCCGAAAAGACCTTCAACATCGTGCACTGGAGCGAGATGCCCGCCGGCGGTCACTTCGCGGCCTGGGAGCAGCCGGCGTTGATGCTGGCGGACCTGCGCGCCTTTATCGCTACGGTCTCGGCTTGATCATCAAATCCAGGTTTTGCACGGCGGCACCTGCGGCGCCCTTGCCGAGGTTGTCGAACACCGCCGCCAGCAGGACCTGGCCCGTCTCGTGGTTCTCACACACGATCAAACGCACATCGTCCGTGCCGTTCAGCGCTTGAGGGTCGAGGTAGGTCAACTCCCTCGCAGCCTGCATCGACAGCACCTGTACGTGACGGGTGTCGCGGTAGTGCTGCGTCAGGCAGGCATGCAACCGCGCCGCTTCCACGCCCGGGGCCAACAGCCGCAGTTGCAGCGGGATGGTCAGCACGATGCCCTGGCGGAACGCCCCGTAGGCCGGCACAAACAGCGGCGGCTGCGTCAGCCCGCTTTGCTGCTGAATCTCCGGCACATGCTTGTGTGCCAGTCCCAGCCCATACACCAGGAACGCGGGCGCCTGTGAAGCGTCGGCGCCCTCGTGCTCCTGCACCCCGGCGCGGCCCTTGCCGGAATAGCCCGAGACGGCATGAATAGTCGTCGGGTAGTCCCCGGGCAGCAGCCCGGCCTCAAGCAACGGGCGCAACAAACCAATCGCACCGGTGGGATAGCAACCGGGATTGCTCACCCGCTGCGCCGTGGCAATGCGTTGCGCCTGTTGCGGGTTCATCTCGGCGAAACCGTAGGTCCAGTCGGGATGAGTGCGGTGCGCCGAACTCGCGTCGATCACCCGCACGGCCGGATTGTGGATGCTGGCGACGGCGTCCCGTGCGGCGTCGTCGGGCAGGCAGAGAATCGCGATGTCGCAGGCGTTGATCATCTCGGCGCGCTGCTGCGGGTCCTTGCGGTGTTCAGGGCTGAGGGTGATCAGTTGCAGATCGGTGCGGTCGCGCAGGCGTTGATGGATCTGTAGCCCGGTGGTGCCTTGGTCGCCGTCGATGAATACAAGAGGATTTGCCATGGGATGCACTCGGATAGGAAATCAGGTGTTCCAATCTTCGGCCAGCCGCTAGGATAGGAAAAGTTGAATTTCCAAACGATGAAGTTCAGTTTTTATGAACGAGGATTGACCCATGCGCGAAATCAGCCTGGACCGCCTGCGTACGTTGGTGGCGATTGCCGACCTCGGTTCGTTCGCCGAGGCAGCCCGCATGCTCAATCTGGCGCCACCCACCGTCAGCCTGCATATCGCCGACCTGGAGGCGCGAGTGGGCGGCAAGCTGCTATCGCGTACCCGTGGGCGGGTGCAGCCTTCAGCGATTGGCGAAACCCTGGTGGAGCGCGCGCGCCGCTTGTTGGCGGATGCCGAGCAGGCGCTTGAAGACGTGGAGCGACAGGTGCAGGGGCTGGCGGGGCGGGTGCGTCTGGGAGCCTCAACCGGAGCCATCGCACAGTTGCTGCCGCAAGCTCTGGAAACCTTGAGCCAACATCATCCCGCCATTGATGTGCAGGTGGCGGTGCTCACGTCGCAGGACACATTGAAGAAGCTGGCCGAGGGCGCCCTGGAGATCGGCCTGGTGGCGCTGCCCCAGGCACCGGTGAAGGGCTTGCGGATCGAGCCCTGGCGGCGCGACCCGGTCATGGCATTTTTGCCGGCGCGCCGGGAATGCCCCGAGGTGGTAACACCCGCCTGGCTGGCTGCCCAGCCGTTAATCCTGAATGACAACACCACTCGGCTTTCGCGCCTGACCTCGGAGTGGTTTGCCAATGACGGCTACCAGCCGACGGCGCGTATTCAGCTGAATTACAACGACGCAATCAAAAGCCTGGTGGCCGCCGGTTACGGGGCCACGTTGTTGCCCCATGAAGCGTCCACACCCTTGCACGACACCCGGATTGCGATGCGGCCGTTGCAACCGTTGCTGTGGCGCCAATTGGGGATCGCCCATCGCGCCGGGGAGGTTGAGCGGCCTACGCAACATGTGTTGGACGTGTTGTGGGGATTGAGTGCGGGGTAGGGCGTTATGGAACGACTCATACGATCAGCCTATGAATACCTTCCCGAATCAGGAATTTACAGAAACCTGAATACGGTTGAAATTAACGGCTTTTGAGCCGCCAATCGGTTTTTCAGGGAGTCTTCACCATGCCATTCACCCACACACAACTCCCCATCGTCGTCGCCGATGTGCCGTTGAACATCGCCGCGATCCACCGCGCGGGTACCCTGGCGCCAATCGTGTTCCTGCATGGCTTTGGCTCGACCAAGGAAGACTACGCCGACATCGTCCAGCAACCTGCCTTCGACGGTCATCCATTTTTGGCTTATGACGCCCCGGGTTGCGGTGAGAGCCATTGCGATGACCTGTCGAAGATCTCCATCCCGTTCCTGCTGCAAACCGCCTTGCAGGTGCTCGAGCATTTCAACATCGAGCGCTTCCATCTGGTAGGCCACTCCATGGGCGGGCTTACCGCGCTGATGTTGGCGCACCAGTTCCCGGGCCGGGTGCTGAGCTTTGTCGATATCGAAGGCAATATCGCCCCGGAAGACTGCTTTCTCAGCCGGCAGATCGTCGACTACCCGGCGGACGATCCCGAGGCGTTTTTCAGCGCCTTTATCGAGCGCACCCGGCAGGCACCGGCCTACGCCAGCGCGCTGTATTCGGCGAGCCTGCGGCACAAGGTGCGTGCCAGGGCGGTGCGGGGGATCTTCCAGTCGATGGTCGAACTGTCGGATAACGCCGACTTGATGGGCAAGTTCCTCGGCCTGGAATGCCCGCGCATGTTCATGTACGGCGAGCAGAATGCCCATTTGTCGTACCTGGCGCATATCCAGGCGCAAGGCGTGCGGTTGGCGCCGATTGCCCGGTGCGGGCACTTCCCGATGTACTCCAACCCGATCGCGATGTGGCAGCAGATTGCGGACTTTCAACACGGCTGATACCCATCGCCAACGATCGGCCAGGCCCGAAAGCACAAGACTTACGCCTCGAAACCCGGATAATGGCGGCCATATTTTGCTCGCTATTCTGGTAATCCCGCATGGAAATCAAGGTCAATTTTCTCGACAACCTTCGACTTGAAGCCAAGTTCGACGACTTCACCGTGGTGGCCGACCAGCCTATTCGCTACAAGGGCGATGGCTCGGCCCCCGGTCCGTTCGATTACTTCCTGGCGTCGTCGGCGTTGTGTGCGGCTTACTTTGTGAAGTTGTACTGCGAAACCCGCAACATCCCTACCGACAATATTCGCCTGTCCCAGAACAACATTGTCGACCCGGAAAACCGCTACAACCAGATCTTCAAGATCCAGGTCGAATTGCCAGCGGACATCTCCGATAAAGACCGCCAGGGCATCCTGCGTTCCATCGACCGCTGCACCGTGAAAAAAGTCGTGCAGGCCGGGCCGGAGTTTGTCATCGAGGAAGTGGAAAACCTGGATGCCGATGCCCAGGCATTGCTGATGCCGAGCGCGGCGTCCGACGCGGGCACCTACATCGCGGGCAAGGACCTGCCGCTGGAAACAACCATCGCCAACATGTCGGCCATTCTGGCGGGCCTGGGCATGAAGATCGAGATCGCTTCGTGGCGCAATATCGTGCCCAACGTATGGTCGCTGCATATCCGCGACGCGCACTCGCCGATGTGCTTTACCAACGGCAAGGGCGCGACCAAGGAAGGCGCATTGGCGTCGGCATTGGGCGAGTTTATCGAGCGGCTGAACTGCAACTTCTTCTACAACGACCAGTTCTGGGGTGAAGACATCGCCAACGCGGCGTTTGTGCATTACCCGGACGAGCGCTGGTTCAAGCCGGGCCGCAAGGACGAACTGCCACCGGAGATACTCGACGCGCATTGCCTGCACATCTACAACCGTGACGGCGAGCTGCGCGGCTCACACCTCTACGACACCAACTCCGGCAACGAAGAGCGCGGCATTGTTTCGCTGCCGTTCGTGCGCCAGTCCGATGGCGAGGTGGTGCATTTCCCGTCCAACCTGATCGAGAACCTGTACCTCAGCAACGGCATGAGTGCCGGTAACACCCTGGCTGAAGCGCAGGTGCAGTGCCTGTCGGAAATCTTCGAACGCGCGGTAAAACGCGAAATCATCGAAGGTGAATTCGCGCTGCCGGATGTACCGCAGGAAGTGCTGGCGAAATTCCCCGGTATCCTGGCCGGTATCCAGGGCCTGGAAGCCCAGGGCTTTCCGGTACTGGTGAAGGATGCGTCCCTGGGCGGTGAATTCCCGGTGATGTGCGTGACGTTGATGAACCCACGCACCGGCGGCGTATTCGCCTCGTTCGGCGCGCACCCAAGCCTGGAAGTGGCGTTGGAGCGCAGCCTCACCGAACTGCTGCAAGGCCGCAGTTTTGAAGGCCTGAACGATCTGCCGCAGCCGACGTTTGAAGGCCATGCGGTGACCGAACCGAACAACTTTGTCGAGCACTTCATCGACTCCAGCGGCGTGGTGTCGTGGCGCTTCTTCAGCTCGAAGTCGGATTACGAGTTCGTCGAATGGGACTTCTCCGGCCAGGGTGAAAACTCCAATGCCGAGGAAGCCGCCACGTTGTTCGGCATCCTCGAAGGCATGGGCAAGGAAGTCTACATGGCGGTGTACGAGCACATCGGCGCGACCGCCTGCCGCATCCTGGTGCCCGACTATTCGGAGATCTACCCGATCGACGACCTGATCTGGGACAACACCAACAAGGCGCTGTTTTTCCGCGAGGACATCCTGAACCTGCATCGCCTCGACGAAGCGGAATTGAAGGGGTTGGTTGAGCGTCTGGTGGAAAGCGAGCTGGACGACTACACCGACATCACCACCTTGATCGGCATCGAGTTCGATGACAATACGGCGTGGGGTCAACTGACCATCCTGGAATTGAAGCTGCTGATTTATCTGGCCCTGCAGCAGTTCGAAGAAGCCAAGGAACTGGTGGAGATGTTCCAGCAGTACAACGACAACACCGTCGAGCGCGGCTTGTTCTATCAGGCCGTGAATGCGGTGCTGGAGATGGAGCTGGACGAAGACCTGGAACTGGCGGACTACGAAGTGAATTTCCGCCGGATGTTTGGCAACGAGCGGATGGACGCGGCGATTGGGTCGGTGAATGGCAGTGTGCGGTTCTATGGTTTGACGCCGACGAGCATGAAGCTGGAAGGGCTGGACCGGCACCTGCGGTTGATCGACAGCTACAAAAAGCTGCACGCGGCGCGGGCCAATACGGCCAATTAAAAGCTGACACCGTACCTGTGGTGAGAGGGCTTGTTGTGGCGAGGGGGCTTGTCCCCCGTTGGACTGCGTAGCAGTCCCTCTTTTTTGGGGCCGCTGCGCAGCCCAACGGGGGACAAGCCCCCTCGCCACAGGTCAGTGGTCACTCGGGTTATTTGTCACAACGTCCATCCCAACCCCAGCGCCTTGTGCAACGACGCAAAGTCCTTGAGCAACAGCGCATCCCCGGAAATCCGGCTTTCCTGCGCCTGGTACCGCGTACGTTCCGCGTCCAGCCAATCCAGCGTGCTCGCCGTACCTGCCTTATAACGCTGGCGCGTCAGGTCCGCAGCCCGTACTGCCGAAGATTCCACGTTACGCAGCAGCACCACGTTCTGCCGCTGGTTGCCATACCGCGCCAGGGCCACATCCGCATCACGCAACGCACTCAACACCACGCTTTTGTAATGGGCCAGGGCCTCGTCGCGCCCGGCTTCCGCACCTTTGACACTGGCCGCCACCCGGCCGAAATCCAATGCGTTCCAGGTCAGCCGCGGCAACAGCAGCCAGGTGCCGCTGTCCTTGCGCGCCAGGTGCCCGGGATCGGCCGCCGAGAACGACAAGTCGCCCATCAGGCTGAGCTTGGGAAACCAGTCGGCGGTTTTCTCGCCGATCTGCGCGTTGCTGGAAGCCAGTTGGCGCTCGGCCACCCGGATATCCGGGCGTGCTTTCAGGATCGCCGCCGGGTCTGCAAAGGGTACCTGGCTAGGGATAGCGGGCAGGGCGCGGGGAGTGTTGAGGCTCGCGTCCAACTCGCCCGGTTCCAGGCCGCAGAGCAGGTTCAACTGGTCAATCGCCTCGACGATTGACGCTTGCAGCGGCAGGCGTTGGGCCCGGGTGTTTTCGGCCTGTGTCAGGACCTGCTCCAGCTGTAACTGCGAGGCCACGCCACGGCTGCGTCGCTGCTGGGTCAGGTCCAGCGCCTGTTCCTCAATCTCGACACTGGCGTCCACCAGTGTCAGTCGCGCCTGCTGGTCACGCACGTCGGCATAGGTCTGCACCACCTCGGCTGCCAGTTGCACCTGGGCATCGGCCAGTTGCGCCTGCGAGGCGTCGTTTTCCGCCTGGGCCGCCTCGATTGCACGCCGGGTGCCGCCGAACAGGTCGGCCTCCCAGCTGGCATCAAAGCCGGCGAGGTAAAGGCTCAATGGCCCGCGACCACCGCCACTGCTGCCACCCAGCGCCGAGGTGTCGGGGGAGCGCAGCTTCAGCATCGCTGCATCGCCGGTGATCTTGGGCAGGGCGTTGGCGTTGGCGCCACTCAGACTGGCTCGCGATTGCTTGAGGCGCGCCTGGGCGGTCGCCATGTCCGGGCTGTTTTGCAGGGCCTGGGCCACCAATTGGTTGAGCTGCGGATCGCCCAGGGCTTGCCACCACTGGGCGACCGCGGGTGTGCGCGGCAGGCCTATGTCGGCGTGGGGCAAGCGCCCGGCCGCGAGGGTCTTTGGTGAGGCATCCGGCGCACCCTGGTAGTCCGGCCCCACGGTACACGCCGTCAGCAGGCCGACGGTGAAGAGCAAGGGAAGTGAGCGATAAATCATGTTCGTTGGCCTGCCTGCGCCGCGCGCTTTTTCAGGATGAAGATCAGGGGAAGGCACGCCAGCATGGCGAGTCCCAGCACGTAGAACGCGTCGTTGTAGGCCATCACCGCCGCTTGTTGGGCGATGTCGTTGGCCAGATGACTGAGGGCCTGCAGCGAGGCGGTGGACGGGTCGCCGGTTTGCGCCAGGTAGCTGGCGGTATCGCTCGCCATTTGATCCTGGGTCAACTGGGTGTTGGCCTGGATGCCTTCGCGCAACATGTCGTCGTGGAAGTGGCTGCGCCGGTCCATCAGTACGCCGAGCAGCGCCAGCCCCAAGGTGCCGCCGAGGTTGCGTGACATGTTGTAGAGCCCGGCCGCGTCACCCGCATCGCGGGTTTCCACCGAGCGCATCGACAGTTGGCTGAGGGGCATCATCACCAGGATCTGCCCGAAGCCCCGCAGGATCTGCGACCAGTAGAAATCATGGCCGACACTCTGGGCGGTGAGCTGGGTGTCGAGAAAGCAGCTGGCCCAGTACATCAACAAACCCACGCCGACCATCATCCGCAGGTCCAGGCGGCCAAGCATTCGCGGCAGGATCGGCATCAGCAGGAACGCCGGAATCCCCGACAGCAACATGATCGAACCCGACTGTTGCGCGTTATAGCCCGACAGGATGCCGAGGAACTGCGGCACCAGGTACGCCGTGCCATAGAGCCCGGCGCCGACCGCCGTGGCGATCAGCAGCACGCTGCCGAAGCTGCGGTTGAGCACCAGTTGCAGGCGCAGGATCGGCGTACTCGAGCGGACTTGCCCGACGGCAATCAGGAAGAAGCCGATGACCATCGTGATGCTCAACCAGATGATCAACTTCGAGTCGAACCAGTGTTCGCGCTGGCCTTCTTCCAGCACCACGGTGAGTGAACTCAGGCCCATGGCCAGGCCAATGATGCCCAGCCAGTCGGCCTTGATGAATTGCTGGAGGTTCATGCGGTCGCTGGGCAGGCCGGTGATCAGCAAGGTGATCAAGGTGATGCTGACGGGCAGGTTGATGAAGAAGCACCAGCGCCAGTTGATGTTTTCCGTGAGCCATCCGCCAATCACCGGGCCCAACAGCGGACCGAGGATCACCGTCATGCCGAACATCGTGGTGCCGATTGCCAACTGATGGGCAGGCAGGCGGGTGCGTACGATGGTCTGCGCGGTCGGGATCATCGCGCCGCCGGCAAAACCCTGGCCGATACGCCCGGCGATCATCGCGCCGAGGCTTGAGGAGAGCCCGCAGAACATCGAGAAAAACGTGAACATCAACGCGGTGCCGATCAGGAACCGGCGCAGGCCGAATACCCGGGTCAGCCAGGCGGCGAGGGGAATCATGACGATTTCCGACATCAGGTAACCGGTGGCGATCCACGTGCCTTCGGTACCGGTCGCGCCGATCTGGCCCTGGATCTGCGGCAGCGCCGAGTTGGTGATCGAGATGTCCAGGGTCGCCAGCAAGGCGCCCAGCGAGCCGGCGGCGACTGCGATCCAGTCGGTCAGCGAAGCGTTGCGCGGTTTGTCCGCGGGCACTTCGGTCAAGATGGCTTCAGCCATGGTTGGCGTCTGCCTTGTGGGTGCGGGTGTCGACTTCCACGGTGGCGGACAAGCCGGGCACCAGTGCCTGGCGCACGTCGTCATCCGGTACATCCAGGGAAATCCGCACCGGCACGCGCTGCACGATCTTGGTGAAGTTGCCGGTGGCGTTGGACGGCGGCAGCAACGCGAACTGTGCGCCGGTGCCTGGGGACAGGCTGTCGATATGGCCCTGAATATCATGGCCTGGCAGTGCGTCCACATGCACGGTGACGGTCTGCCCGGCGCGCATCTCGCCGATTTGGGTTTCCTTGTAGTTGGCGGTCAGGTAGATCGCGCTCACCGGCACCACGGTCAACAAGCGTGTGCCTGGCTGCACGTATTGGCCGACGCGTACACCGCGATCAGCGACGCGGCCATCGAGCGGGCTGCGAATCACCGCGTCGTCCACGTCCAGCTGGCTCTGGGCTTCGCTGGCCTTGGCCACGCCGAGTTGCGCCTGGGCTTGCTTGAGCTGGGCTTCGAGGGTGCCGTAGCGGGTCTGGCTGGAGCGCAACGCGGCCTGCTTGGCGGCCACGGTGCTGCGTGCCTGGGCGAGCTGGTTGTTGAGCTGCGCCAGGCGTTCTTCCGGCTCGGCCCCGGAACGCGCCAGCGGCGCATAACGTGCGACTTCGGTTTGCGCGTGCTGGGCGTCGGCCTGGGCGCCTTGCAGTTGGGCCCGTGCTTCGGCGATGGTCGAGTCCTGTTGCACCAGGTCGGCCTGGGCCTTGGCAAAGTCAGCCTCGCGGGCCGCAATCGTCGCCGAGGCTTCGTCACCCACTGCCTGGTATTTGCGCGCATCCAGGCGCACCAGCACGTCGCCACGCTTCACGTTCTGGTTGTCGGCCACCAGCACCTCGGCGACGTAGCCGTTGATTTTCGGCGCCACGCTGATGCTGTCGGCTTGCAGATAGGCGTCGTCGGTGGTCTCGATAAAGCGCCCGGTGAGCCACCACCAGGCGCCCCACGCCAGCCCGGCCAACAGCGCCACGCCGGCGAGTGACAGTAGAATCCGTCGGGCTTTGCCACGTTGGCCGTTGACGGTGGTTTCAGGAATGACCTGAGGAGAGGGAGGTGCAGCGGACATCAAGTCACTCCAGTTTTATATCAGTTGGAATAAATTCGTTTTTTCGCGAATTTTTGTCAACTGGTATATTTTGGTTACGTTAAAAAAATGGAGTGGCACATGGCACGACACAAACCGGCCGCCGAAGGGGGTTATCAGCGGGGTGAAGAAACCCGCGCACGCATTATCGAGGCGGCTGTCGAGGTATTTGGCGAGCGTGGCTACGACGGCGCGTCCACGCGAGACATCGCGAATGCTGCCGGCGTCAATGCGCCCGCGATCCAGTACTACTTCGATGGCAAGGAAGGCGTGTACCTGGAATGCGTCGAGCACTTGATCACGCTGTTGTGGCAAAAGATGGCGCCTACCGTTGAAGCCGCAGAAGGTGCGCTGGCCGATCCCGGGGTCGACGATCAGAGGTTGATCGACGCCTCACTGGGCATTCTCGGCGCGGTGGTTTCAACGATCCAGGACAGTCCCCAGACCACCGCGTGGCGAGCGTTTCTTGATCGCCATCAAGCCGGGCTCTGCCCTGAAAGCGCGACCATGGCGTTCGAGGAACGCTTCAAGGCGCGCATCGCCAACGTGATCCGCCTGCTGATCGCGCGCGTTGCCGGCCTTGCCGTTGACGACGAGCGCACGGTGATCCACTCAATGGCGCTGTTCACCCAGGGCCTGGCGTTTCGGGTGCAGAAACCCAAGCTGCTCTCCGCCTTGAACTGGACCGAAGTGAGCCAGAAGGAAATGGAACTGGTGCGGGATGTGGTGCTGATGCAGGCGCGGTTTACCCTGGAAGGCCTGGTACGGCATCGGGACCGGCGCTGACTTCAGCGCTTGCTGAAGGCCAGCCGGGCCGCGAACAGCACGAATATCATGCCGGTGGTGCGGTCCATCCACTTGATCACCTTTTCACGCCGCAGCATGCCGGCCAATGGCTGCGTGGCACCGATCAGTATCAGTGACCAGGCCAGGCTGATCACCACGTGGATGCTCACCAGCCCGAACGTCCACGCCACCAGCGGATGCCCCTGGGGAATGAACTGCGGCAGGAAAGACACGTAGAAAATCCCGATCTTGGGGTTGAGCACGTTGCCCATCATGCCTTTCAGGAACCAGTTGGCACCGGGTTTTCCATCGGCCTCGACGGACGCCAGCGAACTGCGCGGGCGCACCAGCATGTTCAAGCCCAGCCACGCCAGGTAAGCCGCGCCGCAGTACTTCAAGACGTTAAAGGCCACCTCGGACACGGCAATCAACGCGCCCAGCCCAAAGGCCACCGCTGCACCCCACAGCAGGCAGCCGGCATTGATGCCCAGGGTGGCGCGCAAGGCTTGTTGCTTGCCCTCCACCGTTGCAGTGCGCAATACCAGGGCCGTGTCCAGTCCGGGCGTCAACGTGAGCAACGTGGCGGCGAAGGTGAAGGCGAGCAGGTTGTCGGTGATGGACATGGATATTTACCTGAAATCAGAAACTCTCAAGACTGGCGTTGATACCGGCGAAACGCGCCAGCTCGATGGTTGCCGCGACCTGTTCAGCATCGATGATAAAGCCCTGGAAATCGTCATCTCCCGAGTCCAGATGAACGTAACGCTTGCCGAACCGAGCCAGCCATTGGTCGAAACGGTCCAGCACCTCAGCCATTGATGACCTGCATACGTTGTGTTCATCGTTCGTGGGGCAGATTACGGTCATGGGCGCGCGGCTGTCGATATTTAATCAAGAGCGTTGTGGCTTTCTGGAAAGGCTCATGACGCACTACACCGTCACGCCACGCGATTGCGCCCCGACGACTTGGCCCGATACAACTGCTGATCCGCACGCTTGATCAGCACTGTGGTGTCGCTGTCCGACGCTTCAACGAGTCCGACGCCAATACTCACCGTGACCTGCCCAACGGTCTCGAAATACGCTCCGGCAATTGCCGCGCGAATCTTCTCGGCCACCACATCCGGGCTGTCCGGCGCTTCGACTTCCGGCAACAGCACCGCAAACTCTTCACCGCCGTAACGGGCGACGAAGTCAGTGGCGCGGGTGGCGTCCTGAATCAACTGCGCGAGCTGGCGCAGTACATCGTCCCCGACGGCATGCCCATGGGTATCGTTGATCCGCTTGAAATGATCAACGTCGATCAGCAGCAAGGCAAACGCGCGCCCGCTGCGCTGGAACAGCAGGCTGTACTCCGCCAGTTTTTCATCGAAGCGCCGACGGTTGTAGACGCCGGTCAGGGCGTCATGGCTGGCCAGGTTCAACAGCTCGGCATTGGCCTGGGTGAGGGCGGCAGTACGCTGGGCGACGGTGGCTTCCAGGGACGCATTGGTGTCCTGCAGTTCGCGCTCTTTGCCAAGCAGCGATTGGGTCATGCCCTTGAT
Source organism: Pseudomonas sp. P7779 (assembly GCF_013386315.1). Classification (NCBI taxonomy): domain Bacteria; kingdom Pseudomonadati; phylum Pseudomonadota; class Gammaproteobacteria; order Pseudomonadales; family Pseudomonadaceae; genus Pseudomonas; species Pseudomonas sp. P7779. Next base: position 61,901 of record NZ_JACARZ010000019.1, read on the forward strand.
GGAGCGCCCGAGCTGGGCGATTTCCAGTACGAAATGGTCTTGAGGGAAATACGCGCCAGGCTGTTGGTTTTGGACCTGCTTGGCTGAACGCGCGAGTTCTTCGATGGGCCGGCTGAGGTACGACGCCAGGTAATACGCCACGAAGCCGAAAATCACCGCGGCAATGACGCCCAACAGCAGCAGTTTGTAGAGCAATACGCGGGCAGGGTGCAGGGCGATTTCCAGCGGCTGGCGCATCACGATGTACCAGGTCAGGCTGGAATTCGACGGGCTGGGCACCGCCACGGCGCTGGTCACGTAGCCGTTGTCGACCGACCAGCCGGTGTCATTGGCCAGGCGGTCCTGGGGCAGTTGCTGGCCGGCCAGTTGTTCCGGGTAGAGCACCTTGCCGTCGTTGTCGATGATCAGCGCCTCGATGTCCGGCGTATTGCCTTTGGCCGCTTCGACAATTTGTGTCACCCACGTCCAGTGGGCGTGAGCCCCCAGTACGCCGATCACCTGGCCCCCGGCATTGCGAATCGGTGCGGCAAAGTCGATGAAGCGCCAGGGCTCACCGTTGGAGCCCGGCAGCAGCTTGGCAAGCAATACCGCCTCGTGGGGATCGCCGGTGTAGTTGCCCTGCAAACCGGCCTGGAACCAGGGCCGTGCCGTTACGGATTGGTTGACCAGCAGCCCATTCACCGCCTGGCGCACACGCCCGTCTGTGTCGGCGACGCCCATCCACGCGTACTCGGCGCGGGACTGGGTGCGTTGTTCCATGGAGGTCAGTATGTCCGGATCGTCCAGGTTGCCCCGTCTGAACAGCGGTGCGCGGCTGAGCAGCGACACTTCGAGCTGGCGTTCACGCAGCTGCACCGCCAGTAGCGCGGCGGTGGAGCGGGCAGTGCTCAACAAGGCATTGCCACTGGCCAGTTTCATTTGCTCGGTAGCGATGTGCCCAACGTAGAACCCTACGCTCACCAGGGTGAGCAGCGACAAACCGGCAAACCAGAGGGTCAGGTGACTACGCAGGCTGGCTTTGATCATTGGGGGCTATCTGAAAGGAGTGTGACTACATGGTAGACGTACCATTCGGATAGTTGCCATAGCCTGAAGGTTTATACGCGCATTGATTTCCCACCTGCTTTCCCATTACGGGCATGCCAGAATATGGCGCTTAGCCACTTAGGGAACTCAAGGATGAAAACGCTGTGTGCTGCGCTGTTGTTGATGGTTGTCACCGGGCTGGCTCAGGCCAGTGAGATGAGGACCGGGTTCCAGGAAATTGTGATTCCCGACGCGGAGCACGGCAGGCCGTTGCAGGTGGCGGTGTGGTACCCGACCCATGCTTCCGGCACACCAGAACTGATTGCTGACAATCCGGTGTTTGTCGGCGCGCCGGCCTTGAAGGACGCTGCACCGGCTGCCGGCGAGCATCCGTTGGTGGTGATCTCCCACGGCATCTTCGGCAACTGGATCAACCAGTCCTGGCTCGCCAGCGCGTTGGCCGGGCAGGGTTACATCGTCGCCTCGCCCAACCACCCCGGCACCACCAGCAAGGACCGCACACAGCCGGCCGCTTCCGAGCTGTGGAAACGGCCCCTGGATATCCATCGGGTGATTGATGCCGTGATTGCCCAGCCGAAACGCTTCGGCGCGGTGGCCCAACGCAAGATCGCCGTCGTCGGGCACTCCCTCGGTGGCTGGACCGCACTCGAAGTCGGCGGTGCCCGCTTTGATCCGCAGCGCTTTACCGAGGACTGCAAGTTGCATCCGGAAATTGCCCCTTGCAAGGCCTACGAACAACTTGAGGTTGGTCGCACCGAGCAGGCGAGGCAGCGACTGGCCGGTGACTTGAGCGACCCGCGCGTGGCGGCCATTGTTTCCCTGGACCTGGGATTCGCCCGCGGCTTCAGCGATGCCAGCCTCGCGGCGCTGAACCGCCCCACGCTGGTGATTGCGGCGGGCACACCGTCGCCGGAATTGCCCGCCGCACTCGAGTCGGCCGACTTGGCCAAGCGCCTGCCGCAGAAGACTTCGCGCTACGTGGAAATCAGCGACGCCACGCACTTCAGCTTCCTGCCCATCTGCAAGCCGGGCGCGGTGGAGCGGATTGAACAGAGCGACCCCGGCGAAGGCTTCATTTGCCTGGATGCCAAGGGTGCTCGTCCCAAGCCGCAGATCCAGCAGCAGGTACTCAGCTTGATCAGTGAGTTTCTGCAGCAGTCACTGCGCTAGCCGTCAGATGTCCTTGGACAGCACCAGGCTCGCGCCCTTGCGGCTGAGGAACCACAGGTAGACCAGCCCGATCACGACCCAGGCAATCCCGAGCTTCTGTGCCTGCAGTCCCATGTTGAACATGATCGCGAAGGTGATCACAAAGCCCAGCACCGGCGTGATCAGGTGCCGCCACACATTGCGCGACTGCATGCGCCGCCAGTAGTAGTTGATCACGGTGATGTGCAGGATCATGAAGCCGCTCAGGGCGCCGAAATTCACCAGTGAGGTGAGGGTGTCCACGGTGTCGATGAAGAAGTAGCAGATGACCAGCGACAGCACGCCCACCAGGTAAATGCTCAGGTATGGCGTGCTGTATTTCGGATGGACCCTGGCCAGGGTTCCCGGAAGCTTGCCATCCCGGGCCATGCCGAACAGCAGTCGCGACACTGCTGCCTGCGAGGTGATGGACACCGCCACACCCCACGCCAACGCCGTGGCAATCGCCGTCAGCGAAGCCAGCCAGCTGCCGCCGGCAATGGCTGCAATTTCGTAAAAAGCCGAGTCGGCGGACGTGAAGCCCATGCCTGCCGCAAGGTCGGTTGCCAGCCAGGTTTGCGCCACGAAAATCGCGCCCATCACCAGCAAACTGATCAGCGCGGCCCGGCCCACACTGCGCCCGGCATCGCCTCTGGTTTCTTCCGCCAGGGTGGAAATCGCGTCAAAGCCCAGGAACGACAGCACCGCGATTGAAACGCCCTGCATCAGCAACCCAAAGTTGAATCCTGTGGGGTTGTACAGCGGCGCCAGCGTCAGGTGGCCGTTGCCGGCACCCCCGTGCAGAGCCTTCCAGGCACACACTAGGAAAATCCCCAGCACCACCAGTTGCGCCAGCAGGAACACGATGTTCATGCGCGCGGTAAACGTCATACCGCGCAGGTTGACCAGGGTGGCACTGACCAGGAACGCCAGGATAAATGCGGTCTTCGGAATCTCGGGGTACAAGTGGTTCAGCGCAATCGCGGCATAGATATACAGCAACGGCGGGATCAGCAGGTAATCGAGCAACAGCAGCCAACCGGCAATAAACCCGACACCTGGATTCAGCCCGCGCTGGGCGTAGGAATACACCGAGCCGGCAATCGGGAACGCCCGCGCCATGCTGCCGTAGCTCAACGCGGTAAACAGCATTGCCACCATGCCGACGATATAGGCCAGCGGTACCATGCCGGGCGCTTCGCTGTTCACATAGCCATACACGCCAAAGGGCGCGATGGGGATCATGAAGATCATCCCGTAGATCACCAGGTCCGTAAGGGACAGGCTGCGCTTCAGTTCTTGTTTATAGCCAAACTCTTCAATTGCCATGATGGGGTACTTCCGTATGAAGTAAGGCGAATGCGCAGCCGCCAAAGCGGCCGAACATGTTCTTGAACCCGGCAGGTTAAAAGACGCCCAGGCGGTTTTTTTATAGTTGTAAGACCGGTCCAGCCAACAGCAGCTACAGCAGTGGAGCCAGATAGTCCGCCCATGACTGCAGCGCATGGGGCGTTCGCAGCAGGTCGTTCCTGACCTCCAGCAGCACGGCCTCAATGCCGCGCTGATCACCGTGGAACGGCACGGTCATGTCACCGAGCACATCCACTTCGTAAGGCTGGTTGGCGGCAACGTTCAAGCCCTGGGCGGCCAACCCTTGCAGAATCCCTTCGGCATAGGCGGCGGCGCCGGCAAACAACACGCCGGCCTCGAGCGGGCGGGGTTGGCCGTGGTAAATCGGGGTGAAGCTGTGGACGGCCACGATGCGCACTTCGCGACCTTGCGCCAGTCGCGCATCGATCAGGGCGCTCAAGCGCTGGTGAAAGGGTGTGAACAAGCGCTCCTGGCGATACTGGCGAACGATGTCAGGAAGTTCCCGGTTGCCTGGCACGTCGTAGATTTCGCTGCGTGGCGGAATGCTGTCGGGGGCTTCCAGCGGGCGATTGAGGTCGATCAGCAAGCGCGAATAGGCGGCCGAGATCAACGTGGCATCCAGGGCCCTCGAGAGTCGTTCCGCCAGTTTCAGCGCACCGATGTCCCAGGCGATATGCTCCTTTGCCGCTTCATCGTTCAGGCCCAGGGCGTTCAGTTCCGTGGGGATGTAGGAACTGGCATGTTCGCAAACCAGAATCACCGGGTGCTCGGACTCTTGCCGGCTGACCCGGTATACCGGTTTCTTGAACAGGCCGTGTTCGGGGGAATCAGTAAAGGCGGGCATAGTGATCACAGAGTTCGGCAGGCGTCAGTTTCTCGGTGGATTTGAGCTCTTCGGCTTTCAGGGCGAAGTAGGCATCCATCAGCAGTGGCGGCAATTGGTCCAGCAACTGCGGGTTGTTGCGCAGGCTGGCGAGGGCGTCTTCTAGGGTGTCGGGCAGGGCGAGGATATGCCGCGCCTGGCGTTGTTCATCGCTCATGGACTCCGGGTCTTCATCGGAGGAACTGTCCAGCGTGAGCTTTTGCTGGAGGCCCAGGCGGCCGGCAATCAGCACGGCGGCCATGCTCAGGTGCGGTGAGGCGGTTGCGTCCAGCGGGCGGAACTCCAGGTTGTATTGCCTGGCCGGGGACTTGCCGCCGATGGTGATGGTCGGGCAAATCCGCAGTGACGCTTCGCGATTGCGCTGGCCCAGGTTGGCGTAGGACGCACTCCAGTGATGAGGCTTCAAGCGCAGGTAGGAAATCGGCGTGGGCGCGCTGAAGGCGCATAACGCGGGCAGGAATTTCAACACGCCCGCCGCCCACTGCCGGCCTTTTTCGGACAGCCCGTTGCTGCTTTGCGCGTCGTACATCACCGCGTTTCCGGCTGGATCCTGCAAGCTGATATGCAGGTGCACGCCGTTGCTCACGCCATCGGCTTCGAGCTTGGGCGAGAAGCTGATATCCAGGCCCATCTGGCGCGCGATTTCACGGGTGATCTCCCGCACATTCACCGCGCGATCGGCTGCGGCCACACCTTGAGTGGGACGGCAGGTGACTTCGTATTGCGCCTTGCCATACTCCGGCAAAAACATCTCCGGTTCGACGCCGGCCGCCTTCAGCGCGCTCAACAGCCAGCCGCCGAAAGACGCGGCGTGATGCTGGGCGGAAAGCGAGAAGGCATGGTGAGCGTTGTCAGGGGCCTTGTAGCCGAGGTTGAACTCATGTTCGAACGCGGCAGTCACCTCAAGCCCCAGCTCGTCGCGATAACGCTGGATCTCGTTGCGCAACATCGTGCGCGGGCAGGCCGCCCAGGGCTGGCCGTCGGTTTCGCAGATATCGGCGTGGATAAAATCCAGGCCCGGCGCATTGGCGTCCGGGCCGTTGGGCACCTGCACGCGGGTATTCATGTCCGGGATCAGGCGCAAATCGCCGCAGGAGCCCCAGGGATTATTCTCCGCCACCCGGTCCTGAGGCGTCAGCGCACTGTTGGCCGGCACCCAACCCACACCGGCTTGCTGATAACTCTCAAGCTCGTCCGTGGGAAACGAACGTCCGCGAGTCACACCAATCAGGTCGGTGGTGACGATAGTGGTCATTGCCGTTGGCTGGATCAGGCTCACGGGCGCAACTCCTGCAAACGGTTGATCACGGTTTGGGTGTCGGTGATCCAGCAATAACCCTTGATCGCCTCGAGGCACGCGTGATGCCGTTCGAAGGTGTAAGTGGCGCAGGCATCTTCGATCAGGGTCACCAGATAGCCACGGTCTGCGGCGTCACGCACGGCCATGTCGACGCACTGGTCGGTAACGATGCCGGCGATGATCAGGTGCCGGGTTTCCAGATTGCGCAGCACGTAATCGATGTTGGTGGAGTTGAAGACCCCGGACGACGTCTTGGGCAGCACGATTTCATTTTCAATGGGCGTCAACTCGTCAATCACGCCGGCCTGGTAGCTGCCCTTGGGCAAATGCATGTCCGACAGCTTGTGATCCAGCGAGCGATCGCGGCCATCCGCCGTGAGGCTTTCGATGATGGTGTGCAGCACGTTTTGCCGGGCTTCGCGCACCGCATTCAACAGCCGGACTTGATTGGGGATCACCGTTTCCCGAGCACGACCCAGGAAATATGCTGCGTGCGGGCCCTGCAAATGCGGGTCGAGTGCCGGGTCGAGCCAGGCACGTTGCATGTCCACCAGCAGCAAGGCGGTGTTGCCCGCGGTGAACGGAAGATCGCGGGGCGAATGATGGGGGAGCGTGAACATTGTTATTTTTCCTCCAAAAGGTGAGCGGCGAATTCCGTGCGAAGGGCATCGATCCCTTCCAGGCGGGCATCCAGGCCATTGCTGTGTTGTGTGAGGGTGGCGATCAGGGCTTCTACCTGCGCGAGGGCGGGCACCATCGTGTCAAAGGCCGACACCGATTCCACTGGGGAGCTGATGATCAAGTCGGCCAATTCCCGCAGCGGCGAGGCATAAATGTCGGTGAACAACACCACCCGCGCGCCCCGCGCCTTGGCGGCGGTTGCCACGCGCAAGGCCTGGGTCTGGTAGCGGCGGTAGTCGAACAGCAGCACCAGGTCCTGGCGCTGGATGTCATGGATTCGGTCGGGTAACTGGGCGTTGTCTTCCAGGGAATGACAGCCCGGACGCAACAGGCGCAAGTGATTCACCAGGTAGCCCGCGAGAAAACTGCTGAGCCGGCCGCCGAAGCAGAACACCTGGTGTTTGGTATCCAGCAGCCATTCGGTGAGTACGCGCACGTCTTCGGGTTGGGTCAGGGCCTGGGTTTCCTGAAGGGCGCGGTTGCAGTCGTGCAGGTAAGTGGCCCAGGCGTCATCCTGGGACGAGTGCGCCCGGGGTTGCAGCAGGGTGATTGGGGACCGCAGGCGGTGGTCCATTTCGCTGAGCAAGGCGTCCTGGAATTCGGCATAGCCACCGAAGCCGAGCTTCTTCACCAACCGCATGATGGTCGGGTCGCTGACCCCGGCGTGTTCGGCCAGGCGCGCCATGGAACCGAGGCCGCTGCGTGGATAGTGGTCGAGGAGGGCACGGATCACCTTGCGCTCGGAAGGCGTAGGGCTGAGTGCGGCGTCGGTGAGTTTGTCACGTAAGTTGGTCATATCTCGCCTTGTTGTTTTTGCTACGGCTTGGCGAGAATGAGTGTATTGGTAGTAAATGCTACATGTAAAGGCAGATTTCGGCTGTTTGTTGGAAACACTACAGGGATATGGCTTGACCTGTAGCGAGGGAGCTTGCTCCTGCCGGGGTGCTAAGCGCGTCCAAAGAAAGGACCGCTACGCAGTCCAACGGGAGCAAGCTCCCTCGCCACAATGGTATTTGCATCGGATCACTTCCCCACCCGCCCCGGAATGGCCACCCGACTTGTCGCCTTCACCTCCCGCAACGCCAGGCTCGACTGAATCGACGCAATCCCCAACTGCCGCCGCAACACGCTCTCCACAAAATCGCTGTAGGCGTCCAGATCCTCCGCCAGCACCTGCAGCAGATAATCCGCATCCCCGGTGATCTTGTGGCAGGACTGCACCTGCGGCAGCTCCTTGATCACGGCCTCAAAGTCCTCTGGCGTATGGTCGGAATGCACGGCAAACCGCACATGCACAAACGCCATGATCTCCAGGCCCAGCATCTTGCGATCGAGGTTGGCCTGGTAGTCCTTGATCACGCCTTCTTCCTCCAGCCGCTTGCGCCGTCGCCAGCATGGAGTGAGGCTCAGTGACAGGCGCTCGCTGAGTTCGGCGTTGGAAATACTCGCGTCTTCCTGCAGCAAGGCGAGGATGGCGAGATCGGTGTCGTCAAGTGCGACCTGTCTGGTTTTATTTTTCTTCATGGCGGCTCTTTGGGGTAAAAAATCCCGATTACGCTAGCATCGGCGCACGTAAAAGCAAAGAAAGCCCACCGCAGCCAGAACAAAATAATCACCTGTCTTTCACGGGTGGATGTCTTTCATGTTGACTGTTTTCAGCGACTCTCATCGTTTGCACCATGGCACCGAACTCAAGGATGGCGTGCTCAAGCCGTCCTTCGAACAACCCAGCCGCGCCGACACGGTGCGTGATCGGGTCAAGCACGTTGGGCTGGGCGATATCATCGTGCCGCGCACGTTCGACCGGGCCTGTTACGTCAATGCCCACAGCGAACGCTACGTGTCCTTCCTGGAAACCGCCTGGGCCGAATGGACGGCGATTGGCCGTGCCCATGACGCCTTGCCGCTGGTGTGGCCGGTGCGGGACCTGGCCAATGAGCAGGTGCCGGAATTCATCGACGGCAAGCTCGGGTTTTTCGCGATGGATGCCGGTTCACCGATCACCAGCACCACCTGGGAAGCGGTGAAGACCAGCGCCGATATCGCGCTCACCGGCCTGGCATTGATTGATGAAGGCCACAACAGCGCCTTCGCCCTGTGCCGGCCACCGGGCCACCATGCGGCGCGGGAATACATGGGCGGTTATTGCTACCTGAATAACGCAGCCATTGCCGCGCAACAGGCGATCACCCAAGGCGCCAAACGGGTCGCGGTGCTGGACGTGGATTTCCACCACGGCAACGGCACGCAGAACATCTTCTATGACCGCAGCGACGTGATGTTCGTCTCGCTGCATGGCGATCCGTCCGTGTCGTATCCCTACTATTCGGGCTTCAGTGCCGAGCGCGGTGCCGGGGCGGGCGAGGGGTTGAACCTGAACTACCCGCTGGCGAAAAACACTGGGTGGAGCACCTACAAAGAAGCGTTGCTCGACGCCTGCAATCAACTCAGAACGTTCTCGCCGCAAGTGCTGGTGATTTCCCTCGGCGTCGACACCTTCAAGGACGACCCCATCAGCCATTTCCTGCTGGAAAGCCGCGACTTCCTCGGCATCGGCGAGATCATCGCCAGCGTCGGCGTGCCCACGCTGTTTGTGATGGAAGGCGGCTACATGGTCGATGAAATCGGCATCAACGCGGTCAACGTGCTGCACGGTTTCGAGAACAAACACGCCTGATCCCGATGCCATTCCAACAATAAACAACGCCTGACTTTTTTCTGCCAAAACTCAAAAACATAACAAGAGGTTTTGTGATGAAAACAACCGTGCCCGGGCTGATTGAAAAGCCCGCTTTGCAACGCACCCTCAACAACCGCCATATCCAACTGATGGCCATGGGCGGTGCGATCGGCACCGGCCTGTTCATGGGCTCGGGCAAGATCATCGCGCTGTCCGGCACCTCGATCATCCTGATCTACATGATCATCGGGCTGTTTGTGTATTTCGTGATGCGCGCCATGGGTGAGCTGCTGCTGTCCAACCTGAACTTCAAGAGCTTCGCCGACTTTGCCGGTGCCTACCTGGGGCCGCGTGCGGCGTTTTTTCTTGGCTGGTCGTACTGGCTGAGCTGGAGCGTGGCGGTGGTGGGGGATGCGGTGGTGGTCGGGGGCTTTTTCCAGTACTGGTTCCCGCACGTGCCGGCCTGGATACCGGCGATTGCAATGCTGCTGACCCTGTTTGCCTTGAATGTGCTGACGGTGCGGCTGTTCGGCGAGGTGGAGTTCTGGTTTGCGATCATCAAGATCATCGCCGTGGTGACCCTGATCAGTGTGAGCGTGGTGTTGATTGCCAGCTCGTTTGTGTCGCCCACCGGCGTCACGGCTTCCCTGAATCATTTGCTGGATAAACAGGCGGCGTTTCCCAATGGCGTGTTCGGCTTCTTTGCCGGGTTCCAGATGGCGATCTTCTCGTTTGCCGGTACCGAGTTGATCGGCACGGCGGCGGCCGAAACCCGTTCGCCGGAGAAGACACTGCCCAAGGCAATCAACTCGATTCCGCTGCGGATCATCCTGTTCTACGTGCTGGCCTTGGCCTGCATCATTGCGGTGACATCCTGGGAGCAGGTGTCGCCCAGCAAGAGCCCCTTTGTCGAGCTGTTCCTGGTGGCCGGCTTTCCCGCCGCCGCCGGGATTGTGAATTTCGTGGTACTGACCTCAGCGGCTTCTTCGGCCAACAGCGGGGTGTTTTCGGCGAGTCGTATGTTGTTCGGCCTGGCGGACCTGGGAGACGCACCCGGGATATTCCGACGACTGTCGAAAAACAGCGTGCCGTTTATCAGCCTGGCGTTTACCACCTTCCTGATGCTGCTGGGCTTGTTGCTGCTGTTTATAGTCCCGGAAGTGATGACGGCCTTTACCATCGTCTCCACTGTTTCGGCGATCCTGGTGATCTTTACCTGGTCGACCATCCTGGCGTCCTACATCGCCTATCGGAAAAAGTGCCCGGAGCTACATGAAAAATCCCTCTACAAAATGCCCGGAGGCGTACCGTTGGCGTGGGTTTCACTTGGCTTCCTGGCGTTCGTACTTTGCCTACTGGCACTTCGCCCAGATACCCGCCTGGCCCTTTGCGTGATGCCTGCATGGTTTATGTGGCTGGCGGTTGCCTACCATTTCTCGCATTTTCGCCACCGACTCCAGCCTGATCAACGCACGGCGCTGTAGCGGTTGTCGTACAACTGCAGGCCATTCAACCCTCGAAAAAGGCCGGCTTGTACGGCCTTTTCATGACGGTTTTTTCATCGGTACATGACAAAAATTTCACAATCTGCGCCATCGGCCCCATGCCACAATCCGCAGCGTTTGCAGGGCCGCAACGGTATTCGCTCGAAGGACAGTAAAAAAATAATGTTCACAGGGGCGCAGTAAATGAAACTCTCTACATTAGCGTTGGCCATCACGGCGGCTGTCCTTGCACAACACGCCAGCGCAGACGGCTTTGGTCTTGGCTCACTCGGCACGGGTGACGGCCATAGCGGCTTCCTCGAAGACAGTCATTCTTCGATCAGTTCGCGCACCATGTACTACAACGCCGACGTTCACTCCGGCACGGCGAACGACCTGCGGGAAGCGGCTCAAGTACTGCGTTTCGACTATAAATCCGGTTACACCCAGGGCACCGTCGGCGTAGGTTTCGACGTGATGGCTTTCGGCGCGTTGCGTCTGGACGGTGGCGATGGCCACGCAGCGGGCAATGGCCTGTCGGGTAACGGCAACAGCTTCTTCCCGGTGAAGAACAATGGCACCGAGCCTGCTGACAGCTTCGGTCGCGCAGCCGGCAACGTTAAATTCCGTATTTCCCAGACTGAATTGCACGTGGGCGGTGGTTTGGCGCCGATCCTGCCGATCCTGGTGTCCAACGACAGCCGTGCCGCGCCGCAGACCTTTGACGGCGGCATCCTGACTTCCAAGGACATTCCCAACGTCACCTTCACCGGCGGCGAGCTGAACAAGGCTGAAGGTCGTGCATCGAGCAACTCCACGGGCTTGAGCGTGGCCGGTGCCACTCGCGACAGCGACAGCTTCCGTTTCGGTGGTGTCGACTACCAGCCGTTTGGTTCTTCTGACAACGTCATCGCTAAAAACCTGACGTTGCAGTACTACTACGCCAACCTGGAAGACTTCTACAAACAGAACTATTTCGGCCTGGTCCACGTATTGCCGTTGGGCAATGACCAGTCGTTCAAGACCGACCTGCGTTATTTCGACAGCACCAGCGACGGCAAAAACGGTTCGGCCGGCTATGCGTTCAACAACAACGGCGGCTATGCCAAGCACGCCGGTGAAGTCGACAACAAAACCTACAGTGCTGCCTTCACCTATCAGTTGGGCGGCAGCCAGTTGATGCTCGGCCATATCGGCGTGAGTGATGACGGTGGCTTCGTCTGGGTCAACCAGGGCAGCATCGCCGATCCAACCGCCCAAGGCGCGGCCGGTTCCGACTTCTACCTGTTCACCGACGCGGTGGTTGGCCAGTTCTCCCGTGCGGGCGAGCAGGTCAATTTCGGTCAGTACCTGTATGACTTCAGAACCCTGGTGCCGGGCCTGAAAGCCTCGATTGCCTACCTGAACGGCAGCGACATCAAGGCCAAGGTTGCCGGTGGCAGCGATCAGTCGGAACGCGAAACCGATTTCCGTCTTGATTACGTCGTGCAGGAAGGCCCGCTGAAAGGCTTCGGTACTACGTTCCGTACCGGCAGCTACCACGGCCATAACACCGGCACCGCCGACCAGGATCAGACTCGCCTGATCTTCAACTACACCTACGCGCTGTTTTAATCAGTCGTCGGTAACTGCTCCAGATGAAGGCCGCCCATTGGGCGGCCTTCTTTATTGGCGTGGGGTTCCAGGCAGGGCAGGGCGCTATAGTTGTTTTTACACAACGCAACGTTTAATCATGCGCGGCAATTCCTAACCTATAAGTCAAGAAAAGGACCGTTCCCATGAAAGTCAGTGCACGCAACGTATTCAAAGGCCAGGTCAGCCAGGTCCAGGACGGCGCGGTCAACGCCGAAGTGGTGTTGACCCTGCCCGGTGGCGAGCAGTTGGTGGCGGTGGTGACCATGGAAAGCATCCGCAACCTGGGCATTGCCGTAGGCAAGGAAGCGGTCGCGCTGATCAAGGCGCCGTGGGTGATGTTGATGACCGAATCCAGCGACATCCGCCTGTCGGCCCGCAACTGCCTGGAAGGCAAGGTGCTGAGCGTGAATGACGGCGCGGTGAATGCGGAAGTGGTGATCGAGTTGGCGGGTGGTTCGAAGGTGTTTTCCATCGTGACCCGCGACGCGGTGGCCGAGCTGGGGTTGAAGCCGGGCGTGAGCGCCACGGCGGTGATCAAGGCGTCCCATATCATCCTGGGCGTTCCGGCCTGATAAAACCCCACTCAACGTAGCAGCTGTCGAGCCCAAGCGAGGCAGCTGCTACGGGATGCCCGGTTGCCACGGCGTTTGTTGTTGAAAAGGGCTATTGCGCTAAGGCGCCAGCCGGGTGAACACATAATCGTGGTTCTTCACCAGCGCCTGATGGCAGGCAAAGCAGGTCTCATGCTGCGCCTGGTCCACCGGCTTGCCATTGATGAACCGTCCAAAGCCCCAGCCTCCGGTCGCTGCGTATTTCTTCGAGTCCTTGACCATGAACTGCACGGTGGTCGCCGCGCCGGGAATCGACGCGGTCTTGAACTCGGGCGATTGCACGTGCTTCCAGGCCAGTTTCGCCAGCACAGTGCCGTCGGGGAAGGGCAGCGTGCCGTCGCGGTACGCCTTGAGCGCCACTTTATTGCCCAGCACCACCCGCAGTTCATTCAGCGGGTCGGCTTCCTGGGCCGGCGCGATCAGCTCCCATTGACGGTAGCCGTCGGGAATGGTCACGCCGTAGATCGGCGAAGGCTCGCTGGTAGCCGGGCCGCCAAAGGCGAACCCGGTAGCGGTGGCCACCACGGCAGCTGTTGCAGCGACGAGTGCAGCAAGATGCAGGCGCTTCATCACAGGTGGTCCGCATCGATCACAGCCTTGGCAAAGGCTTGCGGTGCTTCCTGCGGCAGGTTGTGGCCGATGCCGCCGGTGATCAGCCGGTATTCGTATTTGCCGGTAAAGCGTTTGGCATAGTCCTCTGCGGCCGGGTGCGGCGCGCCGTTGGCGTCGCCTTCCATGGTGATGGTGGGTACGTTGATGGAGGGTGCAGTGGCCAGTTTCTGTTCCAGCGCAGCGTATTTTTTCTCGCCCTGCACCAGCCCCAGGCGCCAGCGGTAGTTGAAGATCGATACGGCGACGTGGTCGGGGTTGTCCAGGCCCTTGGCGCTGCGGTCGAAGGTGGCGTCGTCGAATGCCCATTTTGGCGAGGCGATCTGCCAGATCAACTTGGCAAAGTCGTGGGTGTTTTTCGCATAGCCGGCGGCGCCGCGATCGGTGGCGAAGTAGAACTGGTACCACCATTGCAACTCGGCCTTGGGCGGCAATGGGTTCTTGCCCGCGGCCTGGTTGCCGATCAGGTAGCCGCTGACCGATACCAGCGCCTTGACCCGCTCAGGCCACAACGCCGAGACGATGTCGGCGGTGCGCGCACCCCAGTCATAGCCGCCGAGCACGGCCTGCTTGATCTTCAGCGCGTCCATGAAGTCGATCAGGTCGACGGCGAGGGCGGCCGGCTGGCCGTTGCGCAGGGTCTTTGCCGACAGGAAATGGGTATCGCCATAGCCGCGGGCGTAAGGCACCAGCACCCGGTAGCCCTGGGCGGCCAGCAGCGGCGCTACCTCGGAGTAGCTGTCAATGTCGTAGGGCCAGCCATGCAGCAGGATCACCACCGGGCCATCGGCCGGGCCGACTTCGGCGTAGGCCACATCCAGCAAGCCGGCTTTCACATGCTTCAACGGGCCGAGCGCGCTGTGGGCAGTTGCGCTGGCAGCCGCAGGTGCTTGCGCGTCCTGTGCACTGGCGACGCCGAGGGCACCGAACTGCAACAGCGCAAAGGCCAGCAGCGACGCGCCCATCAGGCGGCGGGGTGGGGTGTTCAACTGTGTGTGCATGGTGAGTCTCCGGCGGCGGGTGGTGTGCCTGGCTCACAGTTGAACGTAGTTGTGTATCCCGTCTGTTTCGAGAAAGCGGTTGGGTTAAAGGTTTTGTATCGCAGCGGTGTTTGGACACACTGCGATACAAAGGTCAGAGGGCCCGCCGGGCCACATACACCAGGCTCGGCGCCTGACCGGGTACATCGTCCAGCTCATCGATGTACTGCATGCCGATTTTCTCCAGCACCTTGATCGACGCTGTATGCGCCGGACGCACCACGCCGTACACCTGCGGCTGGTCCAGTTCGACAAAGGCAAACTGCAACGCCGCCCTGGCAATCTCGGTTGCAAAGCCCTGGCCCCAGGCGCTGACCGCAAAGCGGTAGCCCAGGTTGATCCGCTCAACGTCGTTGTAGGGGTACAAGGTGATGCCACCAAAGCCGATCACGCGGTCCGGCGCCTCTTGTGTGGCAATCGCCCATTGGCCGAAACCATGTTCTGCCCAGTGCAGCAGCCAGCGAGCCAGGGCGGCCTCGGCTTGGCCCAGGTCCGTCAACGGGCCGGCCGGGTTGTAGCGGTTGGTCTCGGGATCGCCATAAATGGCAAATACACTGGCCACATCATCGGCCGCTGCGGGCCTGAGAATCAGGCGTTCGGTGGTAATCGGGTGGGTATTCATGGGTGGACTCTGATCCTTGGAGCGAGCGAGAAGGTGTTCACCTATATTTATCCTGCTTTCGGCGCTCTAGCACGCTTGATTCAGTTGTTAGGGCTACTGGCAGGATGCCACAATGGCACTTTGTCGCGGCAGTAAGATCAGGCGGACCAAATGAATGGCCTTGGGCGTGGGCAGGACCAGGATTGCTTCATCGAGGAGCAGGTACGAACAGATCGATTGCACCAGCTGTTTCGCCAGTCATTCTCTGCAGTGTTCGGCAGTTATATGGCGGCCGCCATGCTGTGCTGGCTGTGCTGGGAACGTTTTGATCACCGGGTAATGCTGGTCTGGCTGGTGGTATTGGCGGGGACGTCGTTGCTGCGGGTGTGGATGTTCATGGACTGGTTTCGCTGCCCCAACAGTGAACGCACCCCCGCGCGCTGGGAGCGGCGCTATTGGGTAACGTTGATGTTGTCGGCCGGGGTCTGGGGCATCGGCGCATTCGTCCTGATGCCCACCGACGACCGCCTGTCCCAGGCCCTGGTGATGTTGTTCACCGTGGGCATGTCGGTCAGCGCAGTCTCGTGTTATTCGGCCTATCGCTACATGACCCTGGTCTCCATGGGCCTGGTACTGCTGCCGTGCACCCTGTGGCTGCTGTTTCAACCGTCGTCGATGCAAGTCGGCATGGCCCTGGCGGTGCTGGTGTTCTCTTCGTTTGTCGGTGGCGCCACGCGCAAGCTGTCGGATGCCCTGGAAAAAGCCTTTCGCCTGACCCGGCAAATGGAGCGTGCCCACAACATCTCCACCCGCGCCGCACAAACCGACGAACTCACCGGCCTGATGAACCGCCGGGCGTTTTTCGAGCACGCGCAGTTGCTCTACGAACAGTGCCGGCATAACCAGCAGCCGTTGTGCGCGCTGATGATGGACATGGACCACTTCAAGGACATCAATGACACCTACGGGCACCAGGCCGGGGACCAGGTGCTGCGTCAGATCGGCGGGGTGATCAGCGCGTCGTTTCGCCAGGCCGATGTGTATGGGCGGCTGGGGGGCGAGGAGTTTGCGGTGCTGCTGCCGGATACGTCGCTGGAGACCGGGCGGGACATCGCCGAGCAGTTGATCAAGGCCATCGCCGGGCTGACCAGCGAGCCGGTCCAGGGGTTGACCGCCAGCCTCGGCGTGGCCTGGGCCCGCGCGGTGGACCAGGACCTGCACGGCCTGATGAACACCGCAGACAAGGCGCTGTACCGCGCCAAGGCCCTCGGGCGTAACCAGGTGGCCGTCGCGGAATAGGCCTCAGCCCTTGAGCAGCGCCTTGGCCAGCACCTGTGAGACCTGGTCGGCCGAGTAGGGCTTGGGCAGGAACACCAGGCCTTCATAGCCGCTTTCCGCCAGCTCCTCGCTGTAGCCCGAGGTCAGTACCACCGGCAGGCCGGGCCGGCGGCGTCGCAGTTCCCTGGCCAGGGCCACCCCGGTGATGCCGGGCATCACCACATCTGAAAACACTGCATCGAACCCCAACGCGTCTGCGCCGGCCAGTTCCAGCGCCTGTTCGGCATTGGTTGCCCAGGTGGTCTGGTAGCCGAGGTCCTGGAGGATCTGATTGGCAAAGCGGCCCACTTCCAGGTTGTCTTCCACCACCAGGATATGGCGCTGGGCGCATTCGGTGATCAGCCCGCAGGTGTCCGGGGTGTCTCGTTGGAAGCTCTCTTCAGGTACCACTTGCGGCAAGTACAGGGTAAACACCGTGCCCTGGCCGACCTGGCTGGCCACATCGACGTTGCCGCCCGATTGCTTGGCGAAGCCGAACACCTGGGACAGTCCCAGGCCGGTGCCCTTGCCGACTTCCTTGGTGGTGAAGAAGGGTTCGAAGATGCGCTCGAACGTCTCCCCGGGAATCCCGCCGCCGGTGTCGGTGAGTGAAATGGCGATGAACGCCTGGCGTGAACCGGCGTCACCACGGATGCTCGGCAGTGCTTGATCGGCGTCCAATCGCAGGGTCAAGCTGCCCTGGCCGTTCATCGCGTCCCGGGCGTTGAGGGCGATGTTGATCAGGGCGGTTTCAAACTGGCTGGAGTCGGCGCGGATGTAGCATGGCTGCCCGGGCAGTTCGACGTGCACATGAATCCGCGCGCCAGTCACCGTCTCGAGCATCTCGCCGATGTTTTTCACCCGCAGGCCTGCATCGAACACTTCCGGGTTCAGCGGCTGGCGCCGGGCAAATGCGAGCAACTGGCTGGTCAATTTGCCGGCCCGGTCCACGGTGTCGGTGACCGCGCTCATGTAGCGCTGGCGACGCTCTTCGGACAGGCTCGGCATCCGCAGGAAGTCGACGGATGAGCGAATGATGGTCAGCAGGTTGTTGAAGTCGTGGGCCACGCCACCGGTCAACTGGCCGATGGCTTCAAGCTTTTGCGATTGACGCAAGGCGGCTTCGGTCTGGGTCAGCAGGGTGGTCCTTTCGGTGACGCGCTGCTCCAGGCTTGCATTCAGCTCGGCCAGGCGCTGGGACAAAACCACGGTGGCGGTGGTTTCGGTCACGGTGTCGAGCATGCCGACCACCTTGCCCTGTACGTCGCGGATCGGGCTGTAGCAGAAGGTGAAGTACGCCTGCTCCGGCGCGCCGCCGCGTTCGATCGTCAGCGGGAAGTTTTCGATAAAGGTGGCTTCACCTGCGAAGGCGGCATCCGCGATCGGACTGATCTCGGGCCAGGCTTCCTGCCAGATCTCGTTGAATGGCCGCCCGAGGGCATCAGGCTTGTCGCCGAGAATCGGGATAAACCCGTCGTTGTAAAGCGTGATCAGCGCAGGCCCCCAGACGATCGCCTGGGGGAAACTGGAGGCAAGGCACAGGGCGACGGTGGTCTTCAGTACGTCCGGCCAGTGTTCCAAAGGCCCCAATGGCGTATTGGCCCAGTCGTGATGCCGGACCCGTTCGGCCATTTCGCCGCCGCCTTGCAGCCAGTTTGTCATTCGGTGAACGCCTTCTTGCCACGGTTCGCTGAGGTAGGGATGCCAAGCTACAGACATCCCGGGACTCAGCCAGTTCAGCGGGATTATCCACTAGATGGCACTTTAATTTCTCGGCCGGATAATGCTTCGCTGAGCTCCCTTCAGGCCACCGTAATCGTTACCGCGATATTGCCGCGGGTGGCCTTGGAATACGGGCACGTCTGGTGGGCACGGTCCACCAGTGCCTGCGCCGCCGAGTGTTCGATACCCGGCAGGCTGACCCGCAGGCGCGCCTGTAGGTAATAGCCATCTTCCGGGCTGTTCACCAGGTCCACTTCGGCACTCACTGCCGTGTCGGCGGGCAGGCGGATGTGAAGGGTTTGTGCGGCTTTGCCCATTGCGCCGATAAAGCAGGCGGACCAGCCGGCACCAAACAGTTGCTCGGGGTTGGTGCCGGGCGCCTTGGAGCCGGGCGGCGACAGCTTGATGTCCAGGTGCAGGTCATCGCTGTGGGACGCGCCTTCACGCCCGCCGGTGGTGTGGGTTTTGCCGGTGTAGAGCACGGTGCTGTTCTGGGACATGACGGTTTCCTCGCAAGTGGCCCGGGGTGGGCCGGTGTGCACAGGAAACCGCGCCGGCGTATCCGCAATGTGTCATCGCCGGGGCCCTGCACCTCGCAGTGTGTCGCCTCGCCGGGAAGATACGTTGGGATACAAACCGTTATTGCTGCTGCACGCCAAACAAACCGGTCCAGTAGATGCCGGCATCACTTTTCGGGTCCATGGCGTAGGCGGCGCCCATTTCGCGGAACTGCGGGTTCATCAGGTTGGCACAGTGCCCGGGGCTGGCCAGCCAGCCGTCGACCACCTTGCGTGGGGTGTCCATGCCGGCGGCGATGTTCTCGCCGATCTGCTGGCCGATGTAGCCTGCCAGTTCAGCCCGGTCACCCGGGGTGCGGCCATCGTGGTCCAGGTGATCGAAGAAGTTGCCGTTGGCCATGTTGCGCGCGTGGCCGGCGGCGGCGTTGGCGAGTGCTTCGTTCCAGCTCAGGGGTGTGGTGGCGGCAAAGGCCTGGGCGCCACATTGGCGTGGTTGCTGGCGGGCGGTGTTGATCAGGTCGAGCACCTTCTTGCCTTCGGTCTGGGTCTCGCCCAGGCCGCTGGTCAGCAGCGGGCGGGCCAGCACGATGCGCCAGTCCTGGCCGCTGTTGCTCACGCCGATATCAATGAACTGCGGGTCGAGCACCACCCGGCAAAAACTTTCGCGCACGGCTTTCATCGCGGCTTCGGCGTTCCTGGGCCCGGACAGGCTGATGGCCTGGACGTTGACCATCGGGTACGCCGCCCTCGCCAGCGCCTGCTGCAAGTCGCCGACACTGTTGACCGGCAACACCAGCCGCGTGTCGCTGGCCAGCGGTGGCAATTCCTGGGAACCCTGGTTGCCGCAGCGCTGGACCTGGCTGCGGTATTGATTGATCGAGTCGACCAACAGGCTTTCTTCACCCGCCTGCGCCTGGGCGGTAAACACCAGACTGGCGGCCAGCGTCGTAAGACCCATCATCAATGACAGAACGCGCATGGACGTTTCCCTTGAGCTTGAAAGTGCCCATGATGCGCGATGAAGGGGCATCCATGCACCCGTTGGTCCGAACTTTTTGCCTCAGTTCTTGAATGCCGAGTGTTTACGGCCCTGATCGCACAAGGCGAACACCACCACCAGCAGGGACGAGATCGCGAGGATTATCACAACGCCATCAGTGGAGTGAGTGGCCGACGCCGCCACCATCGACAACGCCCCTAATGGCGCCAGGCCACCTGCGATCGCGGTGCCGATTTCTCGCCCGGTGCCAAAGCCCGAGGAGCGGGTCTGGGTCGGGAACTGGCGGCTCAGGAACGAACCCTGCGGCGCAAACATCATCGGCGCGAGGATGCCGGTGCCCACGCCAATGGCGACGTAGATCATCAGGCTTTCACCGGTATTGAGCAGCGCAAGGAACGGGTAGGCAAACAGCAGCGACAGCAGGCCGCCGAGCATCAGCACGGTCTTGCTGCTCCACTTGTCGCACAACCAGCCGAAGCATGGCACGGCGACGATGGCGATCAGGCTGGCAATGGTCACCGACAGCGACGTGACGTGCACATCGACACCCTTGAACTGGGTGAGGTAAGCCAGGGAAAAGGTCTTGAAGATGTAGCTCAACGCGTTGTAGCCAATCGCCACGAAGAACACCACGGCCAGGCCCTTGAGGTCGTTCTTGAACAGCGCCTTGAGCGGCGACGCCTTGGCCTTTGCGGTTTCCTTGCTCAGTTCCTTGAATTCCGGGGTTTCCGGGATGCTGTTGCGCACCCACAGGCCCACACCCACCAGCGCGATGCTGCAAATGAACGGAATCCGCCAGCCGCCGGCCAGCAGGAATTCATTGCCGTTGATGGTCAGCAGGTACACGGTCAGCGACGACAGCAGCAAGCCCAGGTTCAGCCCGAGCGCCGGCCATGCACCCTGGCTGCCGCGCTTGCCTTCTGAGGCGTGCTCGTAGGAGGTAACCGCCGCGCCGGACAGTTCGGCACCGGCCCCCAGGCCCTGGATGATGCGGATAAACACCAGCACGATCGGCGCCCAGATGCCGATGGAGGCGTAGCTGGGGATCAGCCCGATCAGTGTGGTGCACACGCCCATCATGCAGAAGGTCAGCACCAGCACTTGTTTACGCCCGAACTTGTCGCCCAGGTAGCCAAACAGAATGCCGCCGAACGGGCGCGCGATGAAGCCGATGGCAAAGGTGGAAAACGCCATCAGCGTAGCGGCTTTCGGGTCGCTGTTATCGAAGAAAATCTTCGAGAACACAATCGCCGCCATGGTGGCGTACAGGTAAAAGTCATACCACTCCAGCATCGAACCGAAGATCGTCGCGGCCGCGACTTTGCGCAGGCGTTTCCTGGTTTGCTCGGGGGTTTCAACGTCCGGGGTGCGGGCTGTAGCCGTCATTCTGTACTTCCTTATGAGTCATTATATTTATTGTCAAAGTGAGGCGTGGTGCGGTGCGTCAGTGGGGCTTGAACATGCGGTCGGCGATCATCGAACCGATGGGAATCGCGGAGGTGGCAGCGGGTGAGGGCGCATTGCACACGTGGAGCATTCGCGGGGTCTGGGCGAACAGGAAGTCGTGCACCAGGGTGCCGTCGCGCATCACGGCCTGGGCGCGGATGCCGGCTTCATAAGGCAGCAGGTCTTCGATGTTGAGCGATGGGCAGTACTTGCGGCACTGCTCCAGGTAGCCGGACTTGAACAGCGAGTTCTTCATCTCGACGCTGCCCGAACCGAGGTTCTGCCAGATGGTTTTCCAGAAGCCCGGGAAGCTCGCGTACTGCGCCACGTCGCGCCAGTTCACCGAGAATTTGCGGTAGTTCTCGCGACCCAGGCCGAGTACGGCATTCGGGCCAACGGTGACGCTGCCGTCGATCATGCGGGTCAGGTGCACGCCGAGGAAGGGCAGCTCCGGGTCGGGAATCGGGTAGATCAGGTGGTTGACGATGGTGTTCTTCGATTCCGGCAAGCGGAAGTATTCGCCACGGAACGGGATGATCTGGTGGTCGATCTTGACGCCGGCCATCACGGCCAGGCGGTCCGATTGCAAACCTGCACACACCACCAGATGCCTGGCCTGCCAGCTTTCGCCCCGGGTGCTGACGGTGACTTTGTCGGTGTCCTCGACGATCGCAGTGACGGTGCGTTCCAGGCAGATTTCCCCGCCGGCGCGACGAATTACCCGGGCCATGGTTTCGCAGACTTCGCGGTAATCGACAATGCCGGTGGCGTCGAGAAACAGCCCGCCCAGCCCGACGATGTTCGGTTCGCGCTGGCGCAACTGGTCGGCGTCCAGGCGTTCGACTTTCATGCCGTTGAGCTGCGAGCGGGCGTACAGCGCTTCCATCCGTTGTACTTCCAGATCAGTCGAGGCCACCAGCAACTTGCCGCACACCTCGAACTTGATCCCGTGCTCGGTGCAGAACTGCTTCGTGGCTTCGGCGCCACGTTTGCACAAGTCGGCCTTGAGGCTGCCCGGCGCGTAGTAGATGCCGGCATGGATCACGCCGCTGTTATGGCCGGTCTGGTGTTTGGCCAACAGGCTTTCCTTCTCCAGGATCACCAGCGAGGCGTTGGGCTGGCGCTTGAGCAACTCCATCGCGGTGGCCAAACCGACGATGCCGCCGCCGATGATGCAAAAGTCATAAATCATTGTTTTGGGTACCTACGCATTTCAGTCTGCTTATCAGGTTGTCAGACTAATGTTTTTGTTAAAAAAACAGCGCGCCATCGGCACGCTTTAAACGGGTTCGGATCGGTCAATTGATAGCGGGCAGTTCCAGATGCAGGCGCCTTGCTGCGGCGCGCAAGTGAGCCTCGGCACAGGCGGCGGCGCCTTGGGCATCACCGTCGACGATGGCCTGGTAGAGCGCGGTGTGTTCCTGGGTGGCATCGGCCGAGCCGCTGACAAAGCGGGTGGCGGAGTTTTCCCAGGCGGTCTTGCGGGCGCTGGCCAGTTGGCTTCTGAGGAAGTCATGGAAGGCCACGAAATAGTCGTTCTTGCTGGCCTCGGCGATGGCGCGATGGAATTCCACATCGGCCAGGGCGGCGGCGTCGAAGTCGGCGCGCTTGTCGTGCATTTCCTGCAGGGCGGTCTTCATGCGCTGCAGGTCGGCGGCGTCGCGGCGTTGGGCGGCAATCGAGGCGGCCTGGGTTTCGATCCACAGGCGCACTTCGAACATTTGCGCCAGGTCCGGGCGGCGACCGTTTTTTTCCGGGAAGCGGAACACGGTGCCGGCCGGGGTTTGCGAGATAAATGAGCCCAGGCCACGCCGCGCAGTCAGTACGCCATCGGCCTTGAGCTGGGCAATCGCTTCGCGCACCACCGAACGGCTGACATTGAGTTGTTCAGCCAGTTGCTGTTCGGTGGGCAGGCGCGCTTCGGGCGCCAGTTGGCCGGAATCGATTTCTGCACGAATGGCGCTGACAACGCGCATAACGAGCGAATCAGGGCGCTGGAGCTCAAGCATGGGAAAACCTTGGTAATCAGGTTGTCAGACAATAGTCGTTACGATTTTACCTTGTCAAGACAGGTGTTACGCGGAACCGGGCGCGTAGGGCCAGGAAAAGACCTACACCAATCAGTGCCAATGCCACGCCGAACGTGGCTTGCATCCCACTTCCCACATCGGCGGGAGTGGCTGTGGAGAGGTCACCTGAAACGTGCGCAAAGACAGCACCCAATGCCGAGGCGCCCGCGATCAGCCCCACATTGCGTGACAGGTTGAGCAAGCCGGCGACTACGCCACGGCGGTCTGCCAGTACGTCGCTCATCACGGCGGTGTTGTTGGCGGCTTGAAACTGGGCGTAGCCGAGGGTGAGGATGATCAGCGGGGCGACGTACCCGGCAACCCCAAGGTTCAGCGGCGCCAGGGAGAGCAGCAGGCACCCCGCCAGCATCGCCAGCAGCCCGGCGATGGTCATCGGGCCGCAGCCGAAACGGTCGGTCAAACGTCCCGCAGGGATGCCCGTCAATGCCGAAACGCAGGGCCCGACTGCCATTGTCAGGCCCATCCAGGCAGGGTCGAGGCCTGCACCGTGGGTCAGGTAGAAGGGCCCGACCGCCAAGGTCGCCATCATCACCGCCGATACCAGCGCGCTCATGGCCAGGCCAGCGCTTAGCGTTGAATCCCGTAAAGTCGACAAGAAACTGAACCCGGATTGCGCGGGCCGTAGCCCATGGCGGTCGACGCGCAGATAGCGCCGGGCGAGGGCAAATGTCAGCAAACCCAGCGGCACGGTGATGAAAAACAGCGCGCGCCAGCCAAACCCCGCGATCAACACCCCGCCAAGGCTTGGCCCCAGCGCGGTACCCATGGCCGACATCGTGCCCAGCAACCCCATGGCGCGGCCGGTGCGTTCCTTGGCCACGGTCTCGCCCACCAGCGCCATGGTCATCGCCATCATGATCGCCGCGCCCAGGCCTTGCAGGGCGCGGGCCGCAATCAACAGCCCGAGGGACGGAGCCATGCCGCACAGGGCCGAGGCAACGGTGAAAAGCAACAACCCGGCCAAGAGCAGGCGGCTGCGGCCCATCAGGTCGCCCAGTCGCCCGACGCTGACGATCACCGCGGTAATCGCCAGCAAGTAGGCGAGCACCACCCACTGCGCCGCCTGGAACGATGCATCAAACGCCTGCACCAGGCTCGGCAGGCCGACGTTGGCGATGCTGGTGCCCAAGGACGCCAGCAACATGGATAGTGACAGGGCGACGAGAGCGCCACGGGGTGCAGATGATTTCATCAAGAGGCTCCAGGGTTTGACCGCTGTCAGAAATCTACGCCGTCACCTAACATGGCGGAAGGCGCAGCATTTGCACTTTATACGTGCGCCAAACGCCCTATGAGGTTTGCCGTGTCGACACCTGATTTCAATCTGCTGGTCACCCTGGATGTGTTGCTCGCCGAAGGCAGCGTCGCCCGTGCCGCTCAACGCTTGCGCCTGAGCCCGTCGGCGATGAGCCGGGCGCTGGCGCGACTGCGGGAAACCACCGGCGATCCGTTATTGGTCCGTGCCGGCCGCGGCCTGGTACCTACGCCGCGCGCTTTGGCGTTGCGCGAACAGGTCAGCCAGTTGGTGCAGGACGCCGAAGCGGTGTTGCGACCCGCTGCGACGCTGGATGTGAGCCAGCTGGTACGCACCTTCACCTTGCGCACCAGCGACGGATTTGTTGAAAACTTCGG
Organism: Pseudomonas sp. P7779; assembly: GCF_013386315.1. Classification (NCBI taxonomy): domain Bacteria; kingdom Pseudomonadati; phylum Pseudomonadota; class Gammaproteobacteria; order Pseudomonadales; family Pseudomonadaceae; genus Pseudomonas; species Pseudomonas sp. P7779. The sequence continues at coordinate 86,756 of NZ_JACARZ010000019.1, forward strand.
CCCGGCGCTGTTGACGCGGATCGCCCGGGAAGCGCCTGGCGTGCGGTTGCGCTTCGTGCACAAGCCGGACAAAGGCAGCACGCCGCTGCGCGATGGCAGTGTCGACCTGGAAACCGGCGTGGTCGACAGCAGCGCCAGCCCCGAGGTGCTGACCCAGGCGCTGTTCCGCGACCGGTTTATCGGCGTGGTGCGCAAGGGCCATCCGCTCAGCCAGGGCGAAGTCACGCTGCAGCGCTTCGCCGAAGGCCAGCACATCTACGTGTCCCGGCGCGGCCGTGATCAGGGCCAGATCCATCAAGCTCTTGAAGCGCTCGGGCTGACCCGGGACGTGGTGACCATCGTCGCCGGCTTCTCGACCGCCCTGGCCCTGGCCCGCAGCACCGACCTGATCGCCAGCGTGCCGGAGCGGCATACCGCCAACCTGCACAGCGACCTCTACCGCTTTGCGCTGCCGTTCGTGTTCCCGGACTTCACTGTATCGATGCTCTGGCACCCGCGCCTGGACGCCGACCTGGCCCATCGCTGGCTGCGCGGTTGCCTGCGGGAGGTATGTGCGCAATGAGCCGAGCCCGGACATCCAGCCCCCCTGTGGCGAGGGAGCTTGCTCCCTCGCCACAATGGGTGCTTGCGGGTCCACGGCGGCCCTTCAGCAGGTACAATCCGCCGGGCCTTAAAATGAAACACCAGGAATTCAAATGTTCAGCCTTACCCATTACGAAACCCCATGCCCCGAGCCGATCAACGCGCAGATCCTGCAGATGGTGGTCGACTACCTGACGGACATCAGCATGGTCGCCATCCCGCCAAGCAACCTGCTGTACAACGTCTACCAGTACGCCATCGGCTACGAGGTGCACCTGTACCTGGAAGCGCTGGGCGGGTCCAAGGGCATTGCGGTGGAATTGATCGTCGCGCTGGACGCGCAGGAGCAGGTGATCGGCTTCCTGCTGTACCTGCCGGTGAAGGACGATCCCGAGGCGTGCGGCGTGGCTTACATGGCGGTGCACGCCAGCCATCGGCGCAAAGGCGTGGCGCGGGCGATGATGCAGGACATGCTTGCCCGCTACCCCCATGCCGAACTGACCTGCGCAGTGGAGAAGGTCCCGGCGTTCGAGTCCATGGGCTTTCAACTGCGCGGTGTGCGCGGTACCCAGGTGTTGATGAACACCCGCGACTACAGCACTGACGGCTTGATGGGGTTGCTGGATGTGGCGTCGATCTACAGCTCGCTGGAGGTGCGGCAGATCCACACCTACCTCCTGCAAAAGCACGGCAAGCGGGCGATGGTCGATGCCGAAAAACAGCGTGATCGTCACTTCGACCAGATGACCCACAAGGCTCGGATGTTCGTGCACGCAAGGCTGGGCTAACGCGCTCCTCGACTCACCATCGACTTGATGCTCGCAAACAGCTCCTCTTGCGCCTCCAGCGGGCTGATCTCCCCGCTGGCCGCAGCATGGGACAAGGCGTCCGCCGCGCCCAGCATTGCGCGTAAACCGGGCTGGCCAATCACACCGTCCACGGCAAAGGGGGAGAGGGCATCGCGACACTTGCCAAGGAAAATTGCGTCGTACTCACGCTTGATGGTCTCCAGTTCCGGGCTGCCGGCCAGGGCCGCAATCACTCCCGGAATTTCCCGCCCTTGTAGCAACACACAATCGACGTAGCACGAGGCGATCACCCAGGCGCGGTCGTCCAGGGTGGGTTCGCTGGCCTCGATTGCGGCGGCAAATACCTGGTTCTGACGGGCGTCGAAATCTTCATACAGCGCGGCCAACAGCCCCGCGCGATCGCCGAAATGATCATACACCACCGGCTTTGTAACGCCGGCCAACTCGGCCAGATGCCCGAGGGTCAGGGCATCGGTGCCTTCTTCTCGCACCAGTTGCCAGGCCACGTCGAGCAACTGGCGTAGCCGGTCATCCCGGGACAGGCGACGGCGAGGGGCAGGGGATTGATCGCTTGACATGCTTATATACCAAAAGTAACTTACCAACGGTAACTTAGCTCAAGCCTACTCAATTTGCCTGCTCATCGCTACCCCCCGAAGGAGTCATTGCCATGCACGCGCTGATCGTTGTTGCTCACCACGACTCACACTCCCTGACCCACAGCCTCGCCAAACAGGCGGCTGCCGGCATAACCGCCGCCGGCCACACCTTTGAAATCGCCGACCTCGCCGCTGAAGGTTTCGACCCGCGTTACAACGCCGCCGACCATAAAGTGCACCGCACCCGCGCCACGCCGCCGGCCGACGTACTGGCCGAACAGGCCCGACTCGACCGCGCCGACGCCTTGGTGCTGGTGTACCCGATCTTCTGGTGGTCGATGCCGGCCTTGCTCAAGGGCTGGATCGACCGGGTATTCGTCAACGGTTGGGCGATCGACTACAGCCTTGAGACGAAGGTGGTGAAAAAACTCGGCCACTTGCAGGTGCACTTACTGGGCGTTGGCGGGGCGGACGAAGGGGTGTTTGAACGCCACGGCTATGCCGACGCCATGCGCACGCAAATCGACCATGGGATCTTTGATTACTGCGGTGCGAAAGTGCTGACATCCGAGCTGCTGCTGGACTCGGAAAGCGGCGCTGCCGAACAGCATCTGGAGACGGCGACGAAGTTGGGGCGACAACTGTTCGTCACCCTGCAACCCTGCGAAACCGCCTAAACCAGGCTGCTCTGTATGAGCGCTGCCAGCTGTGCGACCGCAGCGCCTGGCGCTGGATGGCTGCAATGCAATTCATAGCCAAGGGACGGCACCGGCGGCAGACCGTCGAGTACACATAGGTGCGCAGGCAAACCGATACGGGTGCGCAAGGTCACACCCAATCCGGCATCGACCGCCGCCCAGATCCCACCCACGCTGGGGCTGGTCAAGGCAATGCGCCAGGCAATGCCGGCGCGGTCCAGGGCTTCGGTGGCGGCGCTGCGCAATACGCAGGGTGCCTCGAACATCACCAGCGGCAGCGGCGCGTCATCGGCGCGCGGTAGTTGGGGTTTGTCCCGGGGCCCGATCCAGTGCATGGGGGTTTGCCCCAGGCGGGTGCGGCAGGACGATGTCTGACCGGTTTCCCAGGTCAGCGCCAGGTCCAGGCTTGTGCTGTCGATCAGGGTCAACAGCTCGGCATTGCGGCCTATCCGCACTTCAAGGCTGATCATCGGATAAAGCCTGGCGAAGCGCCGCAGGATGTCACTGAGCACATGCTCGCCGAAATCCTCCTGCAAACCGAGGCGCAAAGTGCCTGCGGTTTGGGTTTCGTTAAGGCTGCTGAAGACAGTGTCATTGAGGTCCAGCAACCGCCTGGCGTGGCCGAGCAGCGCTTCACCCACCGGCGTCAGCACCAGCCCGCGCCCGGATTTGCTCAGCACCGGCGTGCCGACCTGTTCTTCGAGTTTCTTTAATTGCGCGCTGACGGCTGAAGTCGAACGGCCCAGGCGATCCGCCGCCTTGGCAAAACTGTTCAGCTCGACGCCGGTGACGAAGGTGCGCAGTACATCAAGGTCGAAGGTGGGGCGGCGCATTGAATGGCCCATTAAAACGGGATGGTGGATGCTATTAAATCTGATATTCGGAATGATCCTGGCTTGCTAGTTTTTGCCCGTCAACTGAATTGTCGGAGCGAGCGTCCATGAGCAACAAATTTACCGAGCTGACCCGCGACGTGCTGTTCGCCGATATCTGGGAGCGCGAGGGCCTGTCGCCCAGGGAGCGCAGCCTGATCACCGTGGCGGCACTGGTGGCGATGTACCGTCTAGAGCAACTACCGTTTCACTTGCAGCGGGCGGTTGGCAATGGCTTGAGCGTCGAGGAACTGGGTGAAGTCATCACTCACCTGGCGTTTTACTCCGGCTGGCCGACAGCGGCGTCGGCGCTGAACCTGTTGGCAGCCATCCATCCTGCGGAGTAACCACCATGCCTTACGCCCGAATCTCCCTGCATCGCGGGAAATCCCCTGAATATCTGCAAGCGCTTTCACAGGGATTGCATGACGCCCTGGTTGAGAGCTTCAAGATTCCTGACGCGGATCGCTTCCACGTGATCCACCAGCACGAAATTGGCGAGATGATCATCGACCCCAACTATTTGGGCGGCCCGCGCAGCCACGACTATGTACTCATCGCGATCACGGGCGGTAAACCTCGTGATACCGAGACCAAACGGCGGTTTTACCAGGTGTTGGTGGAGCGGCTGGAGGCTGCGATTGGGCTGAGCCCTGAGGATGTGATGGTGGTGATTACGACGACGGCGGCGGATGAGTGGTCGTTTGCGGGGGGAAGAGGGAATTAGTAGCACGGGCGTACTTTTCCAATTGGAATGATTGCCCACAAGGTATGGAGAGGTGATCGGGAAATGTCAGTCTGGAAAGGAGGACCTTTCTGACAACCTTTCAGGCGGCTCAGTCTTACTCTTTGCGCTCTCGTGGAATCCAGGAGTAAAGGAATGACTTCCAGCGTCTTGAAGGACGGTTTTCCAGCTGCCTATCGCACCACCCGCGAACGGATCGAAGGCAGTATCGACCTCGGCCGGTTGTTTGCCGCGATCGATGCTGACTCGGCGATTGCGGGGGCAGGAGTGTGTGCAACCATGAGTGTCATAGGCAGCGGCGTCTCCGGGAATATCCGGACACTGGCCATCGGCCTATATGAAGAGTTTGAATAATGGAGCTGAGAAATTCCCCTAGAGCTTTTATGGCTCACTATTTCCCTGTTTTCATCAGTGCTTTTATGTTTGCGCTTTTTGCTCTTGCGGTAGCGGGGTCGTCGATGGGTAGTACCTACATGCGAGGCGTGCCTGCTTATCGTAGTTACACGGGACTGGATGTGGGCATCGCTTCCATTATCTTGTCAGCGGGCAACTTTCTTATCCTCCGAGGTCGCGCCTGGGGCGTCTGGATACTGGCAGGCAGTTGTGTGATGAGCTTTTTCATTGTGCTGTTCACCTACAGCTATCAGCCCCATGTTTTTATCTACACAACGGGGCTGCTGTTCCCGCTGCTAAGCCTCTACCTGCTCAATACCCACCGCCACCGCCAAATGCGCGCAGAACTCGTCCTGCTTCGTCATGAACGCAAGCGCTACAAAGCCGGCTTTCGGCCCCCGCGTACTCAGGAGATGGCCCAGGCTCGCCTCGAATACAAAACGGCACGCAGGCTCAAGCGAGAAAATCGCCGCAAATGGAAGGCGGCCCTCAACCCTCGCGAAACAAGTCATGAGCATCCAGCAACCGATACGCAATCTCCGGCCGTTTCTCCATGCCCTTGCGAATCGCTGCCGGAATCGACTGCCGGGTCTTGCGACACAACCCCGGCAAGTCATCGATAACGATCTGAATCCCGCGCATCGTCTTCACTTCCGTATGACCCGGCGCGATATGCACGCGAATGCCCAGTTGCTGGTACATCAGCTGTTGCATGCGCTCAAGGTCGGGCAGGCTTTGCAGGTTTTCGAGGCGTTCGAGCAGGCGTTTTTCTTCCTGGCGGGTCAGTTGCAGGATGCGCGCATCGGCGCCGGGAAGGTCGAGCAGTTGCTCACGATTGCAGTCGCAGACGCCGGGTGGGCAGGGTTGGCGAATCGTCATGCAGTCTCCCTCCCGTTACCGGCGCCGGCGGCTTACCAGGTCAGATGGACCCCAAGGCTTTCCAGCTCTTTCCAGTACTCAGGATAGGTCTTGGCGACGCAGTCCGGGTCCTGGATCCTGATCCCCGAGACCTTCAAGCCCGCCAAGGCAAAGCACATGGCGATGCGGTGGTCGGCGTGGGTGTCGATCAGCGCGTTGCAGGTGGTACCCGCCAAGGCCGGATCGCTGGCTACCAGCAAGTCATCACCTTCAATGGTCGCCAGGCCCGGACGGATTTCATTCAGGCCGTCATGCAGGGCCTGCACCCGGTCACATTCCTTGACCCGCAGGTTGGCCAGTTCCGTGAAGCGCACCGGCGTGTTGTTGAACGCGGCGAGCACGGCGAGGGTGGGGATTGCGTCCTGCATCTGCGAACCGACAACCACCGGTTGCATCTGCGGAAATTGCGCGATCACTGCCTGGGCCTTGGCGTCGGGCTGGGTGAAATCCTGCGGGGCGACACCGAGGTCGATGCGGCCGCCGGTCAACACTTCGGCAGCCCACAAATAGGTGGCGGCGGAAGCATCAGGCTCGATCAGGTAGTCGTGGGCGGTGTAGCCGGTCGGGGCCACGCGCCAGGTGCTTTCATCGACGATGTCTACCTGGGCACCGAAGGCGCGCATGCAGTCCAGGGTCAGGTCGACATAGCCACGGGCGCCGATGTCCTTGCCGGTCAGTGCTACTTCAATCGGGGCTTCGCCGCACGCCGCCAGCATCAGCAGCGCCGACACGTACTGGCTCGACAGGCCGCCGTCGATCTCGAAACGCTTGGCTTGCACGCGGCCAGTGCCATGGACGGTCACGGGTGGGCAACCGGTAGGGCTGTCGACCTGGATGCCATTCTGGCCGAGGGTCGCCAGCAGCGGGCCGATCGGGCGTTTTTGCATGTAGGCGTCGCCATCCAGCACCACGGTGCCTTGTACGGTGGCCACGGCGGCGGTGAGAAAGCGCATCGCGGTGCCGGCGTTGCCGAGAAACAACGGCCGCGCCGGCAATTGCAGCTTGCCTACGCTGGTGACGACGAACGTGGTGTCGTCGGGTTCATCGATCACCACGCCCATCTGCCGCAGGGCCACCGACATGTGGCGGGTGTCATCGCTTTTCAACGCGCCGCTCAGGCGGCTGGTGCCCTTGGCCAGGGCCGCCAGCAGCAGGGCACGGTTGGTAATGGATTTGGAGCCGGGGGGCGCTACCTTGCCGTTCAGAGGAAAGTTGGGCGGTGTAACGGTCACGGTTTTCTGCGAACTCAAGGTACAAGGCTCCTGCTTCAAGGCGGGTGGCGTTTGGCGGACACGAATAATCGGCCAAACACGCCACCCTTGTCGAGCATGGATCTACGCCTCCAGCCCTGCCACCGGCTTCCAGGCGGCCAGTGGTGTCAGGAAATGCAGCTCAAAGCGCCGCTCGCTGAACGCCCATTGCCCTTGCCGGCGTTCGAACCGATCGTGATAAAGACCGCTGATCTGCACCTGCCCCAGTTCGTTATGGGTGCACAGGCAATCCACCGCAACCCTCGCGCTGGCGGTATCGCCGCTGATGTCGATCAGCGGGTTGGCCATCCAGTGATGCATATGCGGCATGGCTGCCCAGTTGAGGTGGGCGGAAGCTATGATCGCGGCGACGCCGTCATGGCAGCCGAACGCGGCACCGAGGTCCAGCCGTGCGTCGTCGTGCCAGATGCTGCGCAGCAGCGTTTCGTCGCGGGAGTCGAAGGCGTGGGCGTACTCACTGATCAGGCGCTCGAGGGCGAAGCGGGTTTCCAGCTGTTCTACGCGGGTGATGAGGTCAGTCATGACAGAGGCCTTTATTGAGGAAAATCGGTGGAGGTGGACAGCGAGCGCCAGCGTTCAAGATCGGCGCGAACCTGGTCCAGCTTGGCTTCGACGACACTCAGCGCATCGCTGCCAGCGACGAAGCGCAACGGCGGTGCTGCCAGAGCCGCCAATTGCACAACCGCCAGGCCGAGTCGGTACGGGTCGCCGATTTGCCGGTGATTACGAGCCTCGAAGACGGCCAGCGTGCGGGCGCGAAATTCGGCGTAATCCTCAAGTGCCCGGGTGCCGAGCTTGAGCGTGCGGCTGTCGAGAAAGTCAGTACGAAACGCCCCGGGCTCCAACAGCGTCAGGCGGATGCCGAACTCGGCGACTTCCTCGGCCAGGGCTTCGGAAAACCCTTCAATCGCAAACTTCGACGCCGAATACATCGAGGCCCCACGCACGCCCTTGAAGCCGCCATTGGACGACATCATCACAAGGTGCCCGCTGCGCTGGCGGCGCATCACCGGCAGCACTGCGCGGGTGATGTTGAAGGTGCCGAACACATTGGTCGCGAACTGACGCTCGATGGCCTCGGGCTCGACTTCCTCGAATGGCCCGAACTGTCCGTAGCCGGCGTTATTGACCAGCACATCGATGCGTCCGAATCGCGCCACTGCTGCGGTCACCACCGTTTGGGCCTGTTGCTCATCGCGGATGTCCAGCGCGGCGGTCATCACCTGGTCGCCGCCGTAGGTTTGATCCAGGCGGGCCAAGTCAAGGTCAGTCGCCACCACCTGGTCGCCGTGGTCCAGCGCCGCGCGGGCGATGCCGGCACCCAGGCCGCCAGCGCTGCCGGTAATCATCCAGACTCGGCTCATAGCGGCATCTCGCTGCCGATCCAGTCGAGGATCGAAGCGTGCCGCGGCGCCCAACCCAGCTCGGCGCGAGCACGCTTGGCCTTGACCCGGCTATTGGTGCCGAAGGTGTAGTGCACATGCATCGGGTCCCAGTGTCGTTCGGCTTCGTCGGCCGGCCATGACTGCACCGCGCCCAGGTTCATGCGCTTGGCCAGTGCGGCGGCCATGTCGATGAATGACGCTTCACCGTTTTCCAGAAAGTAGAACGCGCCGGCCGGGGCCTTTTCCACGGCTAGCAGGAACAGTTTCGCGACGTCGTCAATGTGCACGTTGGACCAGCGATTGACACCGGCCCCGACGATACGCATCACCCCGGTTTCCCGGGCGCGGGCCATCAGGAACGGCAGCTGGAAGCTGTGATTGGTCAGGCCATGGCCCACGCCATAGATATTGCTCGGGCAGATCACCACGCTGCGAATGCCCAGGTCGGCGGCAGCCATCATGCGCAGGTCAATGTCGTAGCGGGCTTGCTTGGGGGCCTCGATGATGAACGGCGTGTCTTCGTCGAAGATGTGTTCTGACAGCGTATTACCCAACGCATCATCGCCGATGATGCTGGAGCCGCTGGTGTGGATCAGCAGTTTGCCGGAGCCCTGCAGCGCCTCGATAAACGCGTCGACGGCGCCGGCGTGGTCGCTGTTGGCGGCATCAATCACCGCATCGGCTTGGCGAGCTTCGTCGATCAGTAATTGGCGATCATCCAGGCTGCCAATCACTGGAGTGATGCCCTGGGCTTGCAGGCGTTCGGCTTTCTGCGGGTCCCGCAGCAAGCCGCGCACGCTGTGCCCTTGGGCGATCAAGTGATGGGCAACGCTGCCGCCGACGAAACCATTGGCACCGGTAAGTAAAATCTTCATGGGAAAAAGCCTGTGGCTGGGGAACAAGCCACCACCATAGGCGTGAACAATTAGCGGAAAAACAGGCTTTAGTTCTGTTTAGAATGGACTCCAGAGTCCTTAATGGGTGAGCGTATGGAAAGCCTGAATGCCATCGGCGTATTTGTTGCGGCGGCTGAAGCCCGCAGCTTTGTCGGCGCGGGCAGGGCGCTGGGCATTTCGGCGTCGGCGGTGAGCAAAAGCATTGCCCGGCTGGAGGCAAAGTTTGGTGTGCGGCTGTTCCATCGCAGCACCCGCAGCATCACCCTCACGGCCCAGGGCACGCAGTTTGTCGAGCGCTGCCGGCGGGTGTTGGCGGAGCTGGAAGTGGCGGGTGAAGAGCTGTCGCAAACCCTTGCCGCGCCACAGGGACCGCTGCGGGTTGGCCTGCCGATGATTGCCCGGCCGTTCCTGGCGATGCTCGGCGAGTTCCAGGCGTTGTACCCGCAGATCCAGCTGGACCTGGATTTCAACGACCGTCTGGCTGACGTGATCGCCGAAGGTTTCGATGCAGTGATCCGCAGCGGTGCGCCGAAGGATTCCGGGCTGTCGGCGCGTCCGCTGGGCACTTATCGAATGATGGTCGTTGGCTCCCCGGATTATCTGGCGCGGAACGGAACGCCGCGTTGCCCGGAAGACCTGCACGCACATCGCTGCATCCATTTCCGCTTTCCCGCCTCCGGCAAACTCCAGGCCTGGCAGATGCGCCGCGACGAGCGAGCGCTGGAGCTTGAGCTGCCGCGCTCGATGATCTGCAATTCGGTGGAAGGGCGCATGGAGCTGGCGGTGCAAGGCCAAGGCCTGACTTATGCGGCCGACTTCGTGGTGCGCGAGGCGCTGGCGGCCGGGCATCTGGTGGAGGTGCTTGGGGATTACACCTGGGAGGGTGGCCAGTTCAACCTGCTGTGGCCGTCGGGGCGGCAGGTGCCGCCCAAGCTGCGGGTGTTTATCGAATTTATTGTCGCCAATATGCCGTTGGTACGTGGGACGTCTTAACCCGGCATGCGGCCATTCAAGTCGCCGTAGGTGAACGACTTCAGCTCATGGGTATCGAGCTTCCCGGTTCGCAGGAAACCTTCGGCCAGGCTGTGCATGGCGCCATACAGGAATTCGGCGATGCTCGAGCCGGCCGTGAGGCGGCGTACGCCCAAGGCTTGCAGCGTCTCGGGCGCGGGCAGGCCGGCCCAGGCCAGCACGTTGACCGGCAAGTTGGTCGCCTGGCAGAGCTGCTGGATTTCGTGCTCCAGGTGGATGCCGGCGGCAAACAGCCCGTCGGCGCCTGCGCCCTGGTACAACGCGGCGCGCTTGAGGAGTTCTTCAAGGCGCTGTGGCTCCGGGGCCAATCCTTTCAAATACACGTCGCTGCGGGCATTGATAAACAGCTTCACGCCACAGCTGTCCGCCACACGACGGGCGACTTCGATCTTGCGGGCCAGCAGTTCAGGGGTGCCGGCACCGTCCTCGATATTGACGCCGATGGCGCCCGCGTCGATTACGGCCTTGATCACCCGGCCCACGTGCTCCGGGTCGTCGGAATAACCGGCCTCGATGTCCACGCTCAGCGGCACGTCAATCACCCGGGCGATGGATTGCACGGTGCTGACCAGCAGCGGCAGCGGCAGCTGATTGCCGTCCTTGTAGCCGTGGGTCCAGGCAACGGCCGCGCTGCTGGTGGCGACGGCCTGGCTGCCCAGTTGCGCCACCAGGCGCGCGCCGCCGGCATCGGCGACGTTGGGCAGGATAAACAGTTGAGCATGGTGCAGGGCGTGGAAGGCGGTAGCGTGGGCGGTCATGGCGGGTCAGTCCTTTGAGTGGGCTTTGTTGTTGAAGGCGCCTGTCATATCAAGAATCGGCCCGGCATCGCAATCGATAACACACCACTGGTCGACATTTCCCACGTTGATGTCGATTGAGCGCCTGATGGATCGACTACAGGCACAACAACCCGTCGAATCAGGAGAGTGATCATGTCTTACGTAGATGGCTGTGTCATCGCGGTGCCCACCGCAAACCGCGAACAATTCATCCAGCATGCCAAGGCCGCCGCCGTGGTGTTCAAGGACCATGGCGCGCTGAATATCATCGAGTGCTGGGGCGATGACGTGCCCCAGGGGCAGGTGACCTCGTTTCCCATGGCGGTCAAGCTCAAGGAGGATGAAACCGTGGTGTTTTCCTGGATCGTCTGGCCGTCGCGGCAGGTGCGTGACGCCGGGATGAGCAAGGTGATGGAAGACCCGCGCCTGAAGGCAGACGTCAATCCGATGCCGTTTGATGGGCAACGGATGATCTATGGCGGATTTGAGATGATCCTCAACACCTGAGGCCAGGCGTTCATGGACGGCGGCTGTAGTCCGATCGCCTGTCGCAGGGTAGGACCGACGATAACTCTGGTGCAAGACCAGTGCGAAAACTCTGCAAAACAAGGACTTGACGCGATTTGTCTGACAGAAACGTCGGGTAGACAACCCGGCGAGGTGGGCTAAGTTCAAGGCGCTTCCCATGAGGGGAAGTCTTCAATCAAGGAGTGACTGAAATGAACAAACCCCAGACTCAACTCAGGCATGGTCGCGTCGTGACGCCCGCCAGCCGTGGCTCGGTGGCGGTAGAGCGTGGCCTGCTGGAAAACTGGCAAGTCAACGAAATGGAAGGCGGCAAGAACTTCCCGGCCCTCAACGCCGGGCCGTTTCCGGCGCCTTATGAAACCGACGATCAAAGCGTCACGCCGCCCGCCGACGGGCACATCCTCAGCGGCGGCAAGACCGATGCCCGCGACTGCGTCAACTTCACCGACGAAGAAATGGCTAAAAAGCTCAACACTCCGTTTAACTGGCCGTTGTTGAATGTTGAAGCCGGCCAGGTGTTCAAGGTGCAGTGGGATTACACCGCCGCGCACGTGACCCGTGGCTATCGCTGGTTGATCACCCGGGACGGTTGGGACCCCAAGCAACGCATCAGCCGTGCTCAACTGGAGCCCAAGCCGTTCTTCGAGGACTTCTACACCCAGGTGCCGTACTACCAGCACTCGGCTGAACTGAAGGCCAAGGTTGAACATCAAGTGACATTGCCCAAGGGCAAGAAGGGCCGGCATGTGCTGGTGTTGATGTGGATCGTGGCCAACACCGGCAATGCGTTCTATCAGGCGTTTGACGTCGATTTCAACTAGCGGCAACTGAACCTGGAGGAACAACATAAATGTGGCGAGGGAGCTTGCTCCCGCTGGGCTGCGAAGCAGCCCTAAAAATCGGGGGCGCTTCGCACCCCAGCGGGAGCAAGCTCCCTCGCCACAGGTGTTGCGTTCAGCGCTGGGCCAACCAGTAGTCGTGCAACGCACGGGCGGCCGGTTCGATAGCGGCTACCCGTTGCTGATGGGCATTTACATCCAGGTCTGCCGGCAGTTCAAAGTTGTCCTGCTCGGCGCACCAGGAAATCTTCTCCAGTTGCCCGGCCTGTTCGGCAGGCAGCTCTGGCCAGTTGCCGATAGCGGCGCCACGGATATAACCAAAGCACCATTCTTCCGCCAGGGTCAGTGGCTGGTCCTGATGCTCGGTTTCCTCGAAACGTGCCTTGAAACCCTGGGCGTCGGTCGCCAGTTGCGTGGCAATGGCGTTCATATGGCGCACGCACAGTTCAAGGAACTGGCCAGCTTCTTCCGGGCTTTCCCAATCCGGGTTCTGCCCACCAAAGATACCGGGGAACCATTCGGCAACCTCCACCTGTGCGGGGCTTGAAACCAGGGCGGTGAAGTAACCGTCGAGCTCGGCCAGGTTCAGCACCGAATGGTCGTCGCCGTACTTGAGCAGGGTGTCGTCGATGAACTCGAAATCGGCGGGTGCGAGGGGTTGGTCGTGCATGGGCATATCCTTTGTGCGTGGAACGCCGCTGATGGGGCGGCTTAAAGCGCGGAGGATGGCGCGTGTCGGGGTTTTAATCCAGCTTCTTCAACGCTTTTCCCACAGGACGCACAGCTTGCTCATGCACATCGAACCTGCCACCGCGAGAATGATCGGCACCAGGAAGTCATGGTCGATGCGGGTGAATTCCGCCACCAGCACGATTGCCGTCAACGGCATGCTCATGCTCGATGCCAGGAACGCCGCCGCACCGATGATCGCGAAAGCCCCCAGCGGCACGCCGGGCCACAGCAGGCTCCAGGCGCCGCCGAGGATGATGGCGAGCAGGGCGCCGTTGGCCAGCGCTGGGGTCAGCAAACCGCCTTCGGCACCGGCGCGCAGGCTGCTCGCAGTGATCAGTACCTTGACCACCAGCAGCACCGCGGCAAGGCCGATGGTCAGCTCATTGTCAAAGCCCAGTTGCGCCGGGCCCTTGCCGTTGCCGAGGATCTGCGGCAAAAAAATCGCCAGGCCCCCGATGATCGTGAAGTTGATCAACGACAGTACCGGCAACCGCCAGCCACGGGCGGCGTTGCTGCGGGCCGCGCCGGTCAGCCGGTTGAATCCGTAGGCGGCCAGGCCAAACACCGGCCCGCAGGCCAGCGCCCAGGCGATCAAGCCAGGGCTGAGCACAAAGTGCGGCACCACGTATTGCGCCTCTTTGCCCAAGCCAATCCAGGCCACCGACGCGCCGATGGCCGAGGTGGCCAACGCAATCACTGCCGCCGGCCAACTGAACACACCCACCAACACTTCGAGCACAAACACCGCGCCGCCCAACGGCACGTTGTACACCGCCGCCAGCCCGGCGCCCGCACCGCAGGCGACGATCAGCCGGTGCATGTCCGGCGCCAGTCGCGCCCGCTGTGACAACCAGGTGGCGGCCAGCGCGCCGACTTCCCGTGGCGCCACTTCACGGCCCAATGGCGAGCCGAGGGCCACAGTGATGATTTGCAGCACGGCGTGGGCGAGGGTGGTCTTGGGCGGCATGATCGGTGCCTGGGCGGAGACCGCTTGCTTGATGCTCACCAGTGGCCGGCCATAGCGGTAGATCAACCACCAGCCCACACCGGCCACCAGGCCACAGGTGATCAGCACCAGCACCCGGCGTTCGGGCGCGGCGGCGGTGACGCCGAGCAAAAAGGTTTCATGGCTGATCAGGCTGTCGAGGCTGTAGCCGTAGGCCAGATGCTGGATGCCGTGCAGCAGCAAGGCGAGGAGCATGCCGCCCAGGCCGGCGCCGATGCCGGTGAAGATGACGACAAGTGCGAGAATCAGCAGCGAACGGGTTTTTGAGGGCATGAAGGGTCCAGGGAGCCGGGTTTCCGAGCCCGATTCTATAGCGCAATGGTGACGCCATAGCCCCGAGATGTAATGCACATGCGCGAACTGGCCTTCCACAACATTGCATTACGTTCAGATTACTTTAACGGCCCGGCCAATTGCCTGAATCGGACCTGTCGGCTTGCCGGTTTTCGACCCGCCGGGATTTTCCAGGGTCAGCTCAAACAGCTGGTTCGGCGCCAGTGGCGGGAGTTTGTCCAGGGGCACAGACAAGGTCTGCCCAGGCTTGACCAATCCCAGCGACACCGGGCCTTGCCAGTCTTCGCCCTTGGTCCAGAACTGCAGCGTCTTGTCTGCCGGTACTTCCATGATGCCCAGGGGAATCAGCTGGATTTCCTGGGTATTGCTCGCCTGGATTACCCAGCCCGGGGCCTGGTTTTGCGGGGCTACCAGCACCACCACATACGCGGTCGGGTTGATGGCGGCCGTACGGGTCAACAGCAGTGTCGCCAATACCAGGCTCGCCGCGATGCCGGCGCCGGCCAGTCCGCGCCACAACGCCAGCCTGTTCCACCATGAGACCGGCGAGTCCCGGGTGGCTGAATGCCCCAGGCTGCGCTCGATGCGTCGCCATAAATACACCGAAGGCGTTGCCGGGGCGGCCTGTTCAGTCAGTGGCAGCAGGCGCTGTTCCCAAGCGTCCACTGCCGCACGCAAGTCGGCATCGGTGGCCAGGCGCTGTTCCACCTCGGTGCGTTGCTCGGTGGGCAAGGTGCCCAGCACATATTCGCTGGCCAGTTCGTCGATGCTGTTCATGCCATGCACTCACGCAATGCCGCGAGGCTGCGTTTGATCCACGCTTTCACGGTACCCAGCGGGGTGCCGAGTTTGTGCGCGATTTCGCTGTGGGAATAACCGTCTACATACGCATGCAGGATGCAGTTGCGGCGGGCCGGGTCGAGTTGTTCGAGGCAGCTGTAGATCCGCGCCGAGTGCGCCTGATAGTCGAAGGTGTCAGCGCGCTCTGCGCTTTCATGCTCTTCGCTGAGGGGCACCTCGCGTCCATTGCTGCGCACGGCATTTAGCGCCAGGTGCCGGGTCACGCTGTATACCCAGCCGCGGGCCGAGCCTCTGTGCGGGTCAAAACTGGCCGCGCCGTTCCAGATCTTGATGAAGGCGTCATGCACGATATCTTCGGCCACCGCCTTGTCACGCACGATGCGCAACGCGACCCCCAGCAGCCGGCTGCTTTCCTGTTGATACAGCCGGCGCAAGGCCGGTTGTTCGCCACGGGCGCAGGCCAGCAGGCAGGCTTGATAGTCAAAATCGGCTTCAGGCAAAGACAGGTTTCCAGGTGGAGGCCCCGGCGGTGAGCCCGGGGCGCTTTGGCAGCAGCGTAGACGAATCTGGTCAGTTGGCCGCCCAGAAGATGTAGTCGGCCTGGTATTTGACCACTTCCTGCTTGCCCTTGTTGGCCGCCGTGCATTCCGTGCCTGGCGCCACGCCGCCCTTGAGGGCCACCCGCTGGATATACGCGACGCCACTCATCGCGCCCTTGCCTTCGGCGGGGTTGGCTTTGACCAGTTGATAAGGCAGGTTGCCAGGGCTGGACGGCGCCACGGCCAACTGGGTGCCGGTGACTTTCGAACCGTCCTTGGCCTGCCAGGTGGCCGGCGGGCCGAAGTAGCTACCGACCTGCTGGCCGCTGCGGTCATTGAGCACCGCCTTGGGCCCGACGAAAAACCATTCGGTCTGGCCGGCAGCATTGGCCTTGTCCCGGCATTCGTAGGTGATTTCGCCGACTCCGGTGGTTTCCATGGTCACCTTGTGGCCGTCCGGCACCTTGATGCTGTCGGGTAAACCGGTCTGGGCAAAGGCAGTCGGTGCAGCGGCGAACAGGCAGGTCACGCAGAACAGGGCTTTGGCGTTCATCGGTGTCTCTCCATAAGGGCAGCAAGGCGCTGCTACCTGTACTACCCACGGCACGCGCAAACGGATGCAGCGATTAGAAAATAAATCTTCAAGGGCGCACACTGTGGGCCCCCGCACTACCAGAGGAGAGATTGACGATGACCGGTGTTCACAAGTCTGCTCAACAGGGTTTCTCTACTCAGGCCGTCACGTACGCCCAAGGCCGGCCGGACTATCCACGGCAACTCACGGGTTGGCTCACCGACGCCCTGCAGATCAATCCCCACTCCACGGTCATCGACCTGGGCGCCGGCACCGGCAAGTTCACCCGCTTGCTCAGCACCGTGGCGCCGACGTTGATCGCAGTGGAGCCGGTGGAGGCAATGGGCGCGCAGTTGCACAAACTGCTGCCCCAGGTGCGCCTGCTGTCGGGCACCGCTGAAGCCATCCCCCTGGAGGCGGCCACCGCTGATGCCCTGGTGTGTGCCCAGGCGTTCCATTGGTTTTCCACGGAAGCGGCCCTGGCGGAAATTCACCGGGTGCTCAAGCCGGACGGTCGCCTTGGGTTGATCTGGAATGTGCGGGATGAGTCGGTGGACTGGGTCGCGGCCATCACCGAAATCATCACGCCCTACGAGGGCGACACACCGCGCTTTCATACCGGACGTTGGCGCGAGGCCTTTACCGGCGAGTATTTTTCCGCCCCCGAAATGACCTGCTTCCCCTACAGCCATGTCGGCAGCCCCCAGGAAGTGATCATGGACCGCTTCCTTTCCGTGAGCTTTATCGCCGCATTGCCACCGGCAGAAAAGGCGCAGGTGACTGAGCAGTTGCAGTCGCTGATCAACACGCATCCGGCCTTGCGCGGCCGTGAGACGGTTGCGTTTCCGTACCAGACCCAGGCTTACCGCAGCCAGCGGCTGACCAGAAAGGCATAAAGTCAGATCGTTTTGATATAAGTAGTTATAAGAAAAATCGCTATGCTGCGGCCAGAATTTTATAAGGCCGCAGGTAGTGGTAATGGATGTAGGTAATTTTGGTTTCTCGATTGCTGGCCTGATTGTTGGATTTATCGTGGGAATGACCGGTGTAGGCGGGGGCTCGTTGATGACGCCGATCCTGCTCTGGTTCGGCATCAACCCGGCCACCGCCGTGGGCACCGACCTGTTGTACGCCGCCATCACCAAGTCCGGCGGGGTGCTGGTCCACAGCAAGAATCGCAACATCGACTGGACCATCACCGGCTGGCTGACCCTGGGCAGCGTGCCCGCCGTGTTGCTGACCTTGTGGTTTCTCAAGAGCCTGGACACCGACCCCGCCGCCTTGAACGCGGTGATCAAGCAGTCTCTGGGCGTGGTCTTGCTGCTGACGGCCACGGCGATCCTGTTCAAGAACAAGCTGTTGGCCTTTGCCCAGCGGCATGCCGGCGACGACTACAAGATGGCGCCGCGCAACCTCAATGCGCTGACCATCATCACCGGCGCTGTCCTCGGCACCATGGTGGCCCTGACCTCCATCGGCGCCGGTGCCCTGGGCACGGTGGCGCTGTTTATCCTGTACCCGTTCCTGGCCACCAAGCGCCTGGTGGGTACCGAAATCGCCCACGCCGTGCCGCTGACCCTGGTCGCCGGCCTCGGCCACGCCAGCATGGGCAACATGGACTGGACCCTGCTGGGCTTCCTGTTGCTGGGCTCGCTGCCGGGGATTTATGTCGGCAGCCACATGGCCGGCAAGGTCCCGGACGGGATATTGCGTCCTTGCCTGGCGTTCATGCTGGTGATGATCGGCTTCAAGCTGGCGTTTTAACGCGCCGGCCCATTGCCGATCTGCCACACAAACGGCGGCTCGGTGCGGTTGATCACCCAGTCGCCGACAATCCGCGCCTTGTAGATCACCGGGTTGTGGGACGACACGGTGCGGGCGTTGCGCCAGTGCCGGTCGAGAGCTTTGCCCTGGCGCACATCCGAAGCCCCCAGTGCGTTGAACAGTTCAGTGGTGGCGCGCTGGATCAGTTCCGAGACTACCACCTGCGCCGTGGCTGATTCGATTTCGGCGGCCACATTGGCTTCGCGCTCCACGGCATCGTCCCCACCGAACCGCGCCACATAAGCCCGCTGCGCTGGAACTGCGGCTTTCAATGCGCTGGCTTCGGCCGCATATACCAGCGCTGCAACTTCACCCACCACCTGCTGAATCTGCGAGTCCTGGCTCACATGGGCGGCATTGCCATGGCTGTAGATTCGTTTGCGGCTGCGCACCTGATGCGCCACATCCTTGAGGGCCGCGCGGCCGATGCCGGCGAGGGTGGCGAGCAGCACCAACTGATAGAACGCAGTCTGATATTTGAAGCGCGTGGCAAAGTCGATGACGTTTTCCGCCTCCACCACCGCATCGGTAAAACGCGAGGTGCCGCTGCCGGTGGTACGTTGGCCAAAGCCGTCCCAGTCATCGCTTTGCGCCACGCCGGGCTGGCGGGTGCGGGTGGCGGCAATCACATCGCCGCCGGTGTCGCTGCGTTGGGCGTAGACGTCGATCCAGTCGGAAAACAGGCTGCCGGTGCTGTAGAACTTTTCACCGTTGAGTTTCCATTTGTCGCCGTCGGGGCTGACTTTAGTGACGACATCGCCGATGGCCACGCTGCCGATTTCGGTCCAGGCGCAGCCCACGATGTCACCGTCGACAAAGCGTTTGAACCAGAGGTCTCGCGCCGCGCCGGGTGCGGCATTCAGGCGGTCTTCGGCAAACGCGAAGTGCCCGCGCAGGGCCTGGGGCACGTTGGAGTCGGCTTCGGCCAGTTCGATCAGCAGTTCGAATAGCTGGGGCAGGGAGGCGCCGCCACCGCCGTATTCCACCGGGACGCGCACGGCGCCAAAGCCGGCTTGCTTGAGCCATTGGATCGGCTCGTAGGGCAGGGCGCGGGTTTGTTCGCGCTCTACGGCACCCTCGGCGATGCGCTGGAAAATCGGCCGGAAGCGTTCGGCCAGGGCGTGATAATCGACGCCGGTGGACAGTGGATTGATCACGTGATGTTCGGTCATGGGGACGGTTCCTGGGCAGTGAGATAGGTGAGCTATTGCACGGTCCATGCCGGGCGCGAAGGCACGTATTTACGGGACGGGTGCCGATTCAACTGTTGTTCCTGCAACAGCAAAACGACAAACCGCTGCAATCCATGACAGCTCGGAACAGGCTGCTTTTCGCCTGTTTCCGCGCTCGAAGGCCGGTAGTGCGGGCCTCTCACGCCCACTGGCACAGTTGCTGCTCCACACCTCGTACATGCCAATCCGCGAGGTACAGTCCAATGAGTCAGCAAGCCGTCAAATTTGCCTACTGGGTGCCCAACGTCAGCGGGGGGCTGGTGGTCAGCAAGATCGAACAGCGCACCCACTGGGGCATCGACTACAACCGCAAGCTGGCGCAGTTGGCTGAAGAAGCCGGCTTTGAATACGCCCTGACACAGATTCGTTTCACCGCCGGTTATGGCGCCGAATACCAGCATGAGTCGGTCGCGTTCAGCCACGCGTTGCTGGCGGCCACCACTAAGCTCAAGGTGATCGCGGCAATCCTGCCGGGCCCCTGGCAACCTGCGCTGGCGGCCAAGCAACTGGCAACCATCGACCAACTCACTAACGGCCGCGTTGCCGTCAATATCGTCAGCGGCTGGTTCAAGGGCGAGTTCCAGGCCATCGGCGAACACTGGCTGGAGCATGACGAGCGTTATCGCCGTTCCGAGGAATTCATTCGCGCCCTGAAAGGCATCTGGACCCAGGACAACTTCACCTTCCGGGGTGATTTCTACCGCTTCGACAACTACAGCCTCAAGCCCAAGCCACTGGGCGAGCCCCACCCGGAAATCTTCCAGGGTGGCAGTTCGCGGGCCGCGCGGGACATGGCGGCACGGGTGTCGGACTGGTACTTCACCAACGGCAATACCCCGGAAGGCATCAAGGCCCAGGTCGATGACATTCGCGCCAAGGCGGCGGCCAATAACCATTCGGTGAAAGTCGGTGTGAATGCGTTTGTGATCGCTCGCGACACCGAGGAAGAAGCCCGCGCCGTGCTCGCGCAAATCATCGAACAGGCCGACCCGGAAGCCGTCAACGCGTTTGGCGATGCGGCGAAACAGGCGGGCAAGGCGTCACCGGAAGGTGAGGGCAACTGGGCCAAGTCGACCTTCGAGGATCTGGTGCAATACAACGACGGCTTCAAGACCAACCTGATCGGCACCCCGCAGCAGATTGCCGAGCGCATCGTCGCCTTGAAGGCGGTCGGCGTGGACCTGGTACTGGCCGGCTTCCTGCACTTTCAGGAAGAAGTGGAATACTTCGGCAAGCGTGTATTACCGCTGGTGCGCGAACTGGAAGCCAAGGCCGGGATCAAGCAAGTCGCCTGAACACCACCACCGCTGCCCGCAATTTGTTATTGCCGAACCGGCACATTCGCTCGAACTCCCCATGGCTGACCGGCAGATGCTGGCAGTCCATGGGCTGGCGGTGCTGGCTGTGATCCACGTCCGGGTCGTGCAGGTACACGAAGTCTTCGTCGCAGTCGGTGACGATTACCCAGTGGGGCGACTTGGAGCGGGTCAGGCGGTAGCTGCTGATCAACACCAGCGGCTGGCCGCCTTCGCGCAGCACCTGGGGTAAATCCAGCGGGCCGCCGAGCACTTGCTCAACGTCGCTCAAGGCCAACTCTTCCTCGAAGGCGTCATGCACCAAACGCATGACGTCTTTTTTATGCTGATCACGCACCCCGTCGAGAAACAACGGCCCGCTGACATTGACCTGCATGCGCACCCGAAAGCCCCGGCGCCAGGCGGCCAGCGCCAAACCCTGGGGGCTGCAGCCGCCATGTCCGGCGGTCATGAACACGGTGGTTGCCTCGC
The DNA here is from genome assembly GCF_013386315.1 of Pseudomonas sp. P7779. Lineage (NCBI taxonomy): Bacteria > Pseudomonadati > Pseudomonadota > Gammaproteobacteria > Pseudomonadales > Pseudomonadaceae > Pseudomonas > Pseudomonas sp. P7779. Next base: position 107,891 of record NZ_JACARZ010000019.1, read on the forward strand.
GCCAGATCTGCAGTTCCTCCCGGCGCTGGGCCACCCGCGCAGGTTCCAGGGCACCCATGGCCATCAGCAGGCTGGCGGCGCCGCAGGTGAAGTCGGTGGTTTGCTGGTAATAGGGCACGCTCAAGGCGCGCGCGTCCTGGTGCTGGAGGATGCGTTTCTCCAGGCGCAGGGCAGGGGCGTGGTCTTCGTAGTAGTCGTTGACCAGGGCAAAGCGCCGGTAGCCGTTGCGCTCATACAGGGCGATGGCGCCGGGGTTGTCGGTACGCACTTCCAGGCGCAGGTAGGCGCAGTCATGCTCCACCGCACAGGCTTCGATGCGCGTCAGCAGTTGTTTGCCCAGGCCCAGGCCCCGGGAAGACTCGGCGATGGCGATGGAGTACAGGCGCGCCAGCGAGGTGCCACGATGGAACAACACCAGGGCGTAGCCCAGCAATTCGCCGTGTTTTTCTGCCACCAGCAGTTGCCCGTGGGCGCGACTGACCATCCACTGGAAGCTGCGGGTGGAGAGCCGGTCCGTGGTGAAACAGTGCTGTTCCAATGCCACCAATGCAGGCACGTCATCGGGTGTTGCAACGCGAAAGGAAAGAGCCATGTGACCGCCGTAAAAGTTGCGTAACGAAACGGGACTTCTCTAAAAGATCGTGCTTAATAGAAAAGGTCTAGTTCTCTAAAGCGGATCAATCAATATGTCAGCGGTACAAGGTCATTGGCGTGAAGTATCCGAGCAAACAGTGGCGGCGACAATAACTTCCAACGGTTATTTTTCCAGCCCTCCCAAGAGTGCAAGTCAAGTCGTGATCATTGTCGAGCGCAAGGAAGACTGGGCCTCGTACTTCCCCAGCGAAGACATCGTCACCGCCCAGGAATACCTTGAGCAAACCCGGGAAAACGAGACGGGCAAGCGCGTGCAGGTGATCAACCTGTGCCGCAGCTACAAGTACCTGGGGCACGGCTATTACTGCTCGCTGCTGGCCGAGGCGCGGGGGCACAAGGTGATTCCGTCGGTGCGCACCATCAGCGAACTGACGAAAAAGTCCCTGTACGGCCTGGCCCTGGATGACCTCGATAAAACCCTCGATAAAGCCTTGAGTCATCATCTCTACAGCAACACTGAAGGCTTTACCCTGACACTTTACTTTGGCCGGACCAATATTGAACCCTTGCAGGATCTGGCCCGCCAATTGTTTGAAGCGTTTCCCTGCCCGATCCTGTTAGTTGAGTTTCGCAAGAATAACGGCTGGCACATCGAAGGCATCAAGTCTGGCGTATTGCACAAGTTGCGTGATGACCAGGAAGACCAATTCGCGAATGCCCTGGACAACTTCAGCCGCAAGATCTGGCGTCAACCGCGCTCCCGCCGTCTGGCCCGCTATGACCTGGCGATCCTGCACGACCCGCAGGAACAACTGCCGCCGTCCAACGCCCGCGCCCTGGAAAATTTCGTCCGGGTCGGCAAGGGGCTCGGCATCGACGTGGAACTGATCGAACGAAAGGACTACGCCCGCCTGGCCGAATACGACGCCCTGCTGATCCGCGAGACCACCAGTGTCGACAACCACACCTATCGCTTCGCGAAAAAGGCCGAAAGCGAAGGGCTGGTGGTGATGGACGACCCGGCCTCGATCCTGCGCTGTACCAACAAGGTCTACCTCACGGACCTGCTGAAAAGCCATCAACTGGGCATGCCCGCCACCGAAATTCTCTACAAGGAGCGACCCGAAGATTTCGAAAGGGTGGGTGAGCGCCTCGGCTTCCCGCTGGTGCTGAAGATCCCCGACGGGTGTTTCTCCCGCGGCGTGATCAAGGTCGAAAGCCAGCAAGCGCTGCTGACCGCCACCGCCGAACTGTTCGAGCATTCCGTGTTGCTGCTGGCCCAGGAATTTTTCTACACCGAGTACGACTGGCGCATCGGCGTCCTCAACCGCAAACCGATCTTTGCCTGCCAGTACTTCATGTCCAAGGGGCATTGGCAGATCTACAACCACAAGGCCATCGGCCAGGACATCAACGGCGAGTGCCGCACCCTGGCGGTTCACGAAGCCCCCAAGGCGGTGGTGGAACTGGCGGTAAAAACCGCCAACCTGATCGGCGACGGCCTGTACGGCGTCGACCTCAAGCAATCCGGCGACAAGGTGGTGGTGATCGAGGTCAACGACAACCCCAACATGGACGCCGGCATCGAAGATGCCTACCTGCAAGACGACTTGTATTCCCTGGTCCTGGAAGAGTTCGTGCGACGCCTGGAGTTGAAGCGTCAAGGCCAGGTGTGGTGACGCGCGATGATCCAGCGCTTTGAATTAACCGATGGCAAGTTGTACAACAGCCTGGGGGACGGCGGGGATGTCTTGCTGTTCAGCAATCCTGACCCCCACGAGCGCAAGTACCTGCGCGACTGCTACAAGCTCGATGAACACGCCCTGGCTTCGGCGCTGGACCCGGACGAAGTGTCGCGCATCGAGTTCCACCCCGATAACCTGTTCCTGATCTGGAAGCGCCCGGAGAACTATTCCGGCGGCGGCAACCTGGTGTTTGAAGTGTCGTCCTGCGGCCTGTTGTTTTCCGGGGACCAACTCCTGGTGATCGCCACCGACGACAGCCAGCTTTCCGGGCTGGGGGCGCGCCGGCCATTGCGCACGCCGCTGGATGTGTTGCTGGACTTGCTGCTCAACAACATCCATCACTACCTGGGCCACCTCAAGGTGATCAAGATGGTCGCCCGGGAACTGCAGCAGCAGTTCAATGCATCGATGAGCAATCGCCACCTGATGCAGATGTTCAACCTCAGCGAAAGCCTGATCTATTACATCAACGCCCTGCACAGCAACGGCGCGGTGCTGACGCGCCTGCGCAACCATGGGGAAAAGGAACATTTCAGCGCTGAAACACTGGGCCTGATCGATGACCTGATTATCGAGAACAACCAGTGCTACAAGCAGGCGGAGATTTACTCCAACGTGTTCTCCGGGCTGATCGACGCCCGGGGCAACCTGATGAACAACAGCATGAACAACCTGCTGCGCAAGCTGACGCTGATCAACGTGGTGTTCCTGCCGTTGAACCTGATCGCCAGCGTGGGCGGGATGTCGGAATTCAGCATGATGACGGCGGGCACGCCGTGGTGGATTTCGTACCCGTTGTTCATGGCCGCGATGGGACTCGGGGCGGGGTTGATGGTGCTGGGGTTGAAGCGGATTGCGGGGAGTGGTGACAAGGCAGTATGACTAAAATCCTGAATATCACTGAGGTCTAAATGTGGGAGCGGGCTTGCTCGCGAAAGCGGTGGATCAGTCACTGTAGATGGCGACTGTCACACCGCTTTCGCGAGCAAGCCCGCTCCCACAGGGGATGTGCGCCATTCAGACGTCCGGCTGCAACGTCAACACCTCAAACCCATCCCGCGTCACCGCCACGGTATGTTCCCACTGCGCCGACAAGCTGTTGTCCCGCGTCACCACCGTCCAGCCATCCTTCAAGCTGCGCACCTTGGCGCTGCCCTGGTTGAGCATCGGCTCAATGGTAAACACCATGCCTTCACGCAGTTCGAGCCCGGTACCGGGGCGGCCGAAGTGCAGGATCTGCGGGTCCTCGTGCATCTCGCGGCCAATGCCATGCCCGCAATATTCACGCACCACGCTGTAGCCGTTGCTCTGGGCATGGTTCTGGATGGCGTAGCCGATATCCCCCAGGCGTGCGCCGGGCTTGACCTGGCGGATGCCGGCCCACATCGCTTCAAAGGTCATTTCCACCAGGCGCCGGGCCTTGGGCGAGACATTGCCGATCATGTACATCTTGCTGGAGTCGGCGATATAGCCGCCTTTCTCCAGGGTGATGTCGATGTTGACGATGTCGCCGTCCTTGAGCACGGCCTTGGCGCTGGGCATGCCATGGCACACCACCTCGTTGATCGAGGTATTGATGCAGAAGGGGTAGTCGTACTGGCCCAGGCTCGCCGGTCGCGATTGCAGGTCATTGCGGATGAAGGCTTCCACCGCGCTGTCGATCTCCAGGGTCGACTGGCCGGCGGCGACAAAACCATCGAGCATGGTAAACACCTGGGCCAACAGGCGGCCGGATTCGCGCATCACGGCAAGTTGTTCGGTGGTCTTGATCATTCGCTGCGCCCCCGGATCAGGTCGGGCTTGTCCAGCAACAGTTTGTTGATCAGGTCGTTATAGGCCAGGTGTGGATTGAGTTCGGCGAGCAGGCCGATCTTGATCCAGAACTCGGCCTGGGCGTTGATGGAACGGTCCATGGTGGCGCTGGCCAGACGGAGTTGTTCGTGCAATTGGTCGGTGATCTTGACGATGCCCATGAGCTTCACTGTGCAGAGTTGATATACAAAGCGTATACGTTTCGTATGCTCTACGTAAAGCCTGGCGTTTCGCCATTGACTTGCCCGGTGGCGCCGGTTAATTTTGATTCATGACATTTCAAACCTTTCGTTGCCAGCCAAGCATTATTACCGCCATTCCTCATTTGGCGGGATAGCGCTCGGCTGTACCCAAACCCGCCCTAGAGGCGGGTTTTGTTTTTCCGTCTCCAGGGCCCTGCAAACACCCAGGAGACATCCATGAGTACCCGCCCCGCGAGCCAGCCCCAGGATTCGGGATTGCTTGAGCACTATGTGAAGAAGATCCTGGCCGCCCCGGTCTACGACCTGGCGGTGCGTACGCCGTTGCAGGTGGCGCCGGCGCTGTCGGCATTGCTGGGCAATCAGATCCTGCTCAAGCGCGAAGACCTGCAACCGACCTTTTCCTTCAAGATTCGTGGCGCCTACAACAAACTGATGCAGCTCAGTGCCGAGCAAAAGGCGCGGGGCGTGATCACTGCTTCTGCGGGTAATCATGCCCAGGGCGTGGCATTGGCGGCGCGGGAGTTGGGGATCAAGGCGACGATTGTCATGCCGTGCAGCACCCCGGAGTTGAAAGTGTTGGGCGTGCGCTCCCGAGGCGGCGAGGCGGTGTTGCATGGGGCCAGCTTTCCGTTTGCCCTGGCCCACGCGTTGCAACTGGCCGAGGCCACCGGCAGCACCTTTGTCTCGCCATTCGACGACCCGGACGTGATTGCCGGGCAGGGCACCGTGGGCATGGAAGTGCTGCGCCAACAGCAGGGCCCGCTGGACGCGATCTTTGTCCCCGTGGGCGGCGGCGGATTGATCGCCGGTATCGCGGCCTACGTCAAATACCTGCGCCCCGAAGTGCGCATCGTCGGCGTCGAGCCCGAAGGCTCCAGTTGCCTGCTGGCAGCCTTGCGCGCGGGGAGCCGGGTGGTGCTGCCAAGTGTCGACAGCTTCGCCGACGGGACTGCCGTGGCCCAGATAGGCGCCCATGGTTTTGAAATCTGCCGACACCACGTGGATGAGGTGATCACCGTCAGCAATGACGAACTGTGCAGCGCCATCAAGCTGATCTACGACGATACGCGATCAATTACCGAACCTTCGGGGGCGCTGGCGGTGGCGGGTATCCGCAAGCATGTCGCGAAGACCGGGATCCAGGGACAAACATGGGTGGCGATCAACTCGGGGGCCAATATTAACTTTGATAGTTTGCGACATGTTGCCGAACGAGTGGCGGCTCAAGCAGATTAAACGTTTAATCTAATGAAAATTTAATGTTAGTCGCAGCCACCCGTTTGGAGGGTGTTTATTTCCGCTGGAAATAGTTTCGGGAAGGCGCTTGTTTTTACAGTCTTTCAATTTGCATGACGCCAACCGGTGCTTATTGCAGGATGCATGAGTCGGTGGCCAGTATTTCGTTCGAATATGCCGATTTTCCTGGGCCTTGGCAGTCCATGCCCGACGGCATGTTTAATGCTTCATAAGATCCTGTTACAACTCTGAATGAGCAACAAATACCGCTGCTGATCCCCCAAACGAACGGGTTAATGGCGGTCTGCCACGTAACTTATATAAGTAACGTTGTCGCTTATGAGGAAAGGATCCAACGCAACTCTGAACGGCCTAGTAGGCTGGGTACGTGAAGCCGTCTGCCAGGGCTGGCAAGGCGCAAAAAGGTGAACGTCTCATCACGGTCGCCAGCAATAAGAATATTGATAACAATCGATTGGCAATCTCATAAAAGGAGAGGTCGGCCATGCTTTCGGATCTGGAACTACGCGGCATCATTGAAGGAAGTTTTCTGCCCAAGCGCTGTGAAGTCACCAAGGCGTCGGACGCCTCGCTGACGGTCAAGGTCTATCACGAGATCGATCATGACCGGGTCGACCTGGTGGTCACCGGCATTTGCGCCAACAAGCTCGACAGCAGTCGGGCGATCTGCAACTTGATTACCGAGTTGCGTGAAGACCTCAAGCATACCCACACCCAGGCCCCGGCCCTCAAACGAGCCGGCGCGCGTCCTTTCTATTAAACGGACGGTTGAGCTTCAGTCAGTGAAGACTTGCGGGCCTGGATAAATGCCAGGCCCAACGCCGTTTCCGTGATCACCGCCAGCAAAATCCCCGGGCCCGCATGGCCGCTGATCCATTCGCTGATCCCCAACATCGCCAGCACAAAACAGCCGATCGCAAAGCCGGAGGTCATGGCATGCCGTGTCGCATCAGGTGGGGAATGGCGGGCGCGGTAAAACATGATGCCAATGGCCAGGAACAGCGCGGCGTTGCGTCGGGCGACCAGGCCGGTGGCGCTGGAGTATTCAACACTCCACACCCACAGGAGCAGGTCCGGGCGCAAACCCCAGATCAGCGCGAGGGCAAAGCACAGCAGGGCAGTGAAGGTAGCGAGGGGACGGAAGTGCACTTGCATGGCGAATCCTTTCAGCCGTAACGAGCGCTCAAGGATACCCCTGTAGGAGCGCGCTTGCTCGCGAAGAACGCAAGGCCATCGCTTACATTCAGGATGCCCGCGTTTCGCTGGGGTCTTTCGCGAGCAAGCTCGCTCCTACAAAAAAAACGATCGGTTCAATTCTGGAAATCACAGGCTTCCGACAGTTTGTGATAGCCCACGTCCTGGACTTTCCCTTGACTGTCCACGAACTTGATATCGGCCTTGATCACCTTGCATTCATTGGTATCGGTTTCATGCATGGCAAGCACCTTCTGCACATCCATCTTCTCGCCGTAGTGATAAGGCGTGACGACGGGTGCGGTGTCAGCCTGCGCCATCCCCGCTACAGCCGTCAGGGCCAGTGCAGCACCGAGCATTAACGTACGCAGTTTCATGGTGTTTCTCCGCAAGTCGTTCGCAGGCTCAACAACGTGATGAGCCGCGGCCGCCCTGGGCAACGGCTGGAGCCGTGCGAGTGCGGTCGAATCAACTGTCTTCCCGGGGGATTAACCATCGATTAAGTGAGGCTTTACTGACAAAAGCTTCATCTTCATGGGGGCGTGGGCTGCGTGAGGGAAGCATCTATTACGCCTTTTTTTATCACCTCACAACCTGTCAACTCTGACAGTTGTCTGTCCTGGGAACTGTGCCATAACTAGGTTGCCCCGGCGCTTGAAACGTCTCACTCGCCGGCCATCAAACTGGCCTCCAAGGAAAGAATAGCCATGAACAATTTGATCAACCGCACGCTGGTTCTCGCGATGGCGGGTGCAACTGCCTATACGGGCGCTGTCAGCGCAGCAACATTCGTCGGTGAAGGCACGGCTGCCGGGAAGCAATGTGTTTCCTTGGCGGTCAACAACTCGGGCGTTGTGGTGGGTACCTGCACCCCGGGCACTACTTCGGGGCCATCCGTGGCGTGGGTCGCGTCCACGGCTGGTACTGAAGTTCCGCTACCGCCATTGTTCAGTGGCCAAGGCTGCACCGCCGTGGCTATAGACAATAACGGACAAATAGCGGGCTCATGCAAAATGGAAGACAACCGAGCCACCGCCGTCATCTGGAACAGCGCTACGCCGGGCGCTGCGCCAGTGGCGTTGCAAGCCGTCTCGGTATTGGGCACTGGATTACTGCCTGAGGCGCGCACTGTCATTAGTGCCTTCAACCAGAGCGATGTATTGGCCGGGGCGAGCTTAAGCGGTACCGGTGACGCAACGGCAGTGCTGTGGTTTTCCGGGAGTACAGCCCCGCTTCAAGTGTCCGCCCTGCACGACAACTGCTTTCCCGCCGACATCAACAACACGCCTATAAACGGTGTGCCCACCGTTGCGCTCGACTGCCCGAATCCTGCGTCTGGCAACACCGTCGCCAAAGTCGTGCAGAAAACCGGGCTACTGGGCACCCTGGTCACGACGCCCTTGACCACACCGGCCGGTAGCACGGGCTGCAGCGTAAGCAGCGTAAACAATGCAGTGCAGTTGCTGGGCACTTGCCACTTCTCGGCGCCGGATGTGCCCCAAGCCGTCTACTGGCCGAATCCAAGCGCCACGCCGGTTCAGTTGAGCAGCATCAGCGGTGTATCGGGGGCACCTCGAATCACCGGTTTGCGGTTGAACAATAACGGGCATGCCGTTGTGTCGTACCAGGACAGCAATGGCCATCATCTGTTGGCCTTCTGGACGCCTTCGTCGGGCAGCACTCAGTTGATCCCGCCGTTGGCAGGCGGCACACATATAGGCTTCGTGGATTTGAGTGATAACGACGTCGTGGCACTGACCAGCGAAAATGCCGGCGAGCATCACCAGGCCGCCACCTGGACTTCTGCGACGGGAACCGTGGCCATTCCACAGTTCGGCGGCGGTCAGGAAAGCGGTCTGACGGCGATATCCCCGAACGGCACTTATGTGGCAGGCGGTGCTGAAGACAGCACGGGCACCGACGATGCAGTCGTTGCAACGCTGCCATAGAAAAAGGCTCACCGGTTTATCGGACAAGTCTGATACAGCCAAGTTAATCGCTTTTGCTACCGTCGCCGCCAGGCCCATCAATCGGATGGCGTTGGCATTGGGTGGAGTTGGTTTGCAAAAGAAAATCGCAGCAGAGTTTCTAGGGACGTTCTGGTTGACCTTCTGCGGGTGCGGCAGCGCGATACTGGCCGCGGCGTTTCCGGAACTCGGGATCGGCTTCGCCGGTGTCGCCCTGGCCTTTGGCTTGACGGTGCTGACGATGGCCTACGCGGTGGGCAGTATTTCTGGTGCACACTTCAACCCGGCGGTGACCATCGGCCTATGGGTGGGGCGCCGGATGCCGGGCGTTGACGTGGTGCCGTACATCATTGCCCAAGTCGCCGGTGCGATTGTCGCCGCCGCCGTGTTGGCGCTGATCGCCAGTGGTCGTCCGGGGTTTGAAGTGGGCGCTTTCGCCGCCAACGGCTATGGCCAATTGAGCCCCGGGCATTACAGCCTGCTGGCCGCGTTGGTGGTCGAGGCGGTGGGGACGTTCTTTTTTGTGTTCATCATCATGCGTGTCACCGGCCCGGGTTCGGCTGTCGGGTTTGCGCCGATTGCCATTGGCCTGACCCTGACGCTGATTCACCTGGTGGCCATCCCCGTCACCAACACCTCGGTCAACCCGGCGCGCAGCACCGGGCCAGCATTGTTTGCCGGCGGGGAATACCTGATGCAGTTGTGGCTATTCTGGGCGGCACCGATAGTGGGGGCGGTGGTGGGCGCCATCGTTGCCCGGGCGGTTACCCGCGCTAGGGAAGCGTGAGCCTACCAGCTCATGCGTACCTGCGCATTACCGCTGAAACCCTCCAGCGTATAGCTGTCCAACTGGGTCTCCTCACATCTTCCAGAATTGCCTTTGTATCGACGGGCGTTGCGCCTGGAACCAACGTGGCCAACACGATCCCGTGCTGCGCAAACCAAGTATCCGGCTCATGCTGGCCACTTCAATAGTGCAAATTCACCCCTATGCGTGTATGTCCGACAGCTTTTCTCGCTCCCGTGCGGCAACTGATTCCATTTGCAGAGGTGCCGTTACAGAAACCCGCAGGGAATCCGGGTTGAGTGGCGCTCTTTTCTGGGCTCAAAGTTTTCAATGGGGCATAGGGTGCTACAGACTCAATGGACACATATTCCCATGCAATAGACTTCAGGTCTGTCGTGGTATCCAGTGGCGTTGCGCGAGCAACCGACGTGGCCAACACTATCCCTACGAACAAGCCAATCTTGATGTTTTTCATAAAATCTCCCGGCAACACAATGACGTCAGCGCCACTTCCTTGCGCACGAGGCGTAACCGGAGTCTTGACCCGAAAACCACGACTGACAACTGTCAAAGTTGACAGGTTGTGGAGGAAAGGAGAAAGGAGTAAATGAGTTGCCCCCGCAGCGCGCGGGGGCAGGCGGGGCTAGTTCAATTGCTGGCGGTAGGGCAGGTCCGGCCCGGTCTTGCTGCAGGTGAGTGCGGCAGCGCGGATGGCGAAGGTGAGCATGCTGCTGATCTGCTCCCGGGTCAGCCGTTGCAGGCCCTCCACCGAGTCCAGTTGCTGCTCGGTCAGCCAGGCAATCAACGCGGCCTGGAAGGTATCGCCAGCCCCAACCGTGTCCGCCATGACCACCTTGACCGCTGGCGCCGACCAGCTGCCGTGCTGGCGGCTGAACACCGTGGCGCCGTCGCCGCCGCGGGTCAGGAACACCAGCTGGCAACGGTGCTGCAACCAGCCTTGCAGGACACTTTCCGGGGTTTGGCCGGGGTAGAGCAGGTGCAGGTCTTCGTCACTGACCTTGATCAGGTCGGCATGCTTGACCAGCTCGGCCACGCGGGCGCGCCACAGCTCGATATCCGGCTCCGGGTTCAGGCGTACGTTGGGGTCGAGGCTGATCAGGCGCTTGCCGCTTTCCCGGCGTACCAGGGCCAGCAGGGTGTCGGCAATCGGCTGCACCACCAGTGAGAACGAGCCGATGTGTACGCCACGCACTTCGTCGCCCAACGCCGGTAGATGCTCAAGTTGCAACTGGCGGTCGGCGCAACCTTCACCGCGAAAGCTGTATTGCGGTGAGCCATTGGCGCCCACTGCGACCATTGCCAGGGTGGTGGGCGCTGAGAATTCCACGAGGTAATCCTCGCCCACGCCTTCGTCCTTGAGCACCTGCAACAGGCGTCGGCCCAGGTAGTCGTCGGAGATCCCGGCGAAAAAGCCCGCGTCGATTCCCAGTCGACGCAAGCCTACCGCGACGTTGAACGGCGAGCCGCCGGCAATCGCCTTGTAATTGACCCTGGATGCCTTGCCGCTGGCATCGTCCTCGCTGAAAAAATCAAACAGCGCTTCGCCACATACCAAATACATATTCGTTCGCTCTTAAAGGGATGCCACGTGCTGTTGATAACGCTCATAAGCTTGCTGGTAGGCGCTGACGCTGCCGGCATCCGGCAGTGTGCGGCTGGCTGCGTCGACGCTCACGCAGCGCTGGCACAACTGCGCCAGGCTTTCACCGGACTGGCACCACGCGGCCTGGATTGCCGCGCCCAGGGCTGCGGCTTCGCTTTGTTCGGTGCAGACCACTTCGGTGTTCATGATATCCGCGACCATCTGCCGCCACACCGGGCTTTTCGAGCCGCCGCCGATCAGGCGGATGCTCTGGCTCTGCAGGCCGGTCTGGCGCAGCAGGTCCAGGCCATAGCGCAAGCCGAAGGTAGTGCCTTCGACCACGGCGCGGCACAGGTTGGCGCGGGTCAGATTGGTCATGGTCAGGCCGTGCAGGCTGCCGGTGGCGTGGGGCAGGGCGGGCACCCGCTCGCCATTGAGGAACGGCAGCATGCTCACGCCGTCGGCGCCGATCGGTGCCTGGGCCACCAACCCGTTGAACGCCGCCAGATCCAGGTCGAACAGCTCGCGGATGACCCCGGTGGCGTTGGTCAGGTTCATGGTGCAGATCAACGGCAGCCAGCCGCCGCTGGATGAACAGAAAGTCGCCACCGACGCCTGCGGGCTGACGTTGGCCTGATCGGCAAAGGCATACACGGTGCCGGATGAGCCCAGGCTCATGGTGATCACGCCGGGGGCGATATTGCCGGTGCCGATGGCGCCCATCATGTTGTCGCCGCCGCCGCTGGAGACTTGCGCATTCGGGTTAATGCCCAGGCGTTCGGCAATGGCGGGCAGGATGGTGCCCACTGGCTGGCTGGCCTCGATCAACTCCGGCAGCGCCGCTTCCAGGCGCCCGTCGGGATCGATGTGGCGCAACAGTGCCAGGTCCCATTCACGGGTGCGCACGTTGAAATAACCGGTGCCGGAGGCATCGCCGTATTCGGCGCAGGCGCGGCCGGTGAGCCAGTAGTTGAGGTAGTCGTGGGGCAGCAGGATATGCGCGATGCGTGCGAACACCTCCGGGTGCTGTTCGCGGGTCCACAGCAGCTTCGACACGGTGTAGCCCGGCGCGATGGCCACGCCGAGGCGTTCCAGGGAGCCGCTTTCACCGCCCAGGTGTTGCAGCAGGCGATCATTTTCCGGCGCGGTTTCGGTGTCGCACCACAGCTTGGCGGGGCGCAGCACCTGGCCTTGGTCATCCAGCAACACCAGGCCGTGTTGCTGGCCGGAAACGCCGATGGCGAGGATGTCCTGGCCGTCCACCCCGGCCTGTTGCAAGGCGCGGTGAGTGGCTTCGGTAAACGCGTCCAGCCACTCCTGGGTGTGCTGTTCGCGGCGGCCATTGGCACCGCTGATCAGCGTGTGGCTGGCGGCGCCCAGGCCCAGGACTTTGCCGCTGCTGGCGTCCAGCACGATGGCCTTGGTGCCCTGGGTGCCGCAGTCGATGCCGAGGTAGAGGTTTTGCTGGGTCATGGTAGGTCGCTCAGCCTATTGTTATGGAGAACTCGGTCAATGTGGGAGCGGGCTTGCTCGCGAATAGGGTGTGTCAGTTATGCAAATATTGACTGATCCACCGCTTTCGCGAGCAAGCCCGCTCCCACATTTTTGATTCGGTTCCGTCAGTTGAGATTGGCGAGCAGCCGCTCCAGCGTTTTGCTCACACCCACATCCTGCAGGCTCTCGAAACACCGCTCAAACGCTGCCACAAACTCGGGCGAGTTGGGAATAGCCGTACCAAAAATCTCTTCCACCCCCAGCAGCCGCTTGCTGATCAACGCATCTTCCGTCACCAGCCCCTGGCAAAACTCGGCGCGAGGGTCTGGAATGCGGTAGATCACCCCATTCTCATCCACGCCTTTCAAGTACAGCGCCCAGGCCGCCACCACCAGCGCAGCACGCTCGGTCTCGCGACCATCGGCAATCAGGCGGTTGATGGTCGGTACGGTGAACTTGGGAAACTTCGACGAACCATCGGAACACACGCGCTCCAGCTGGTCGGCAATCGCCTGGTTGGAAAAGCGGTCCACCAGGGTCTGCTTGTATTCGGTCAGGTCGATACCCGGTACCGGCGCCAGGTTGGGCGTGACGTCCAGGTCCATGTAGGCGCGCATGTAGGCCACGAACAACGGGTCGTTCATGGTCTCGTGGACGAAGCGATAGCCCTTCAGGAAGCCCAGGTACGTCAATGCCAGGTGGCTGCCGTTGAGCAGGCCGATCTTCATCTCTTCATACGGTGTCACGTCGTCGGTGAACTGCACGCCCACCGTCTCCCACGCCGGGCGGCCGTTGACGAACTTGTCTTCCAGCACCCATTGCACAAACGGCTCGCAGACCACCGGCCAGGCGTCGTCGATGCCGTGATCGTCATGCAATTGCAGGCGGTGCGCGGTACTGGTCATTGGCGTGATGCGGTCGACCATCGCATTCGGGAAGCTCACGTTGGCCTTGATCCACTCGTGCAGGTCGGCGTCATGCAGCGCGGCGAAGGCCAGCAACGCCTTGCGAGTCACGGCGCCGTTGTGGGGCAGGTTATCGCAGGACATCACGGTAAATGCCGGCACCCCGGCGGCCCGGCGCTGGGTCAACGCCGCGCAGATAAACCCGAACACGGTTTTCGGCGAGCCTGGGTTGGCCAGGTCATGCTGGATCTGCGGCAGGTGGGCCATGAACTCGCCGTTGCTGTCGTCGATGCAGTAGCCGCCTTCGGTGATGGTCAGCGAGACGATGCGAATCTGCGGGCTGGCCAGTTTGTCGATCAACGCCTGGGCGCCGTCTTCGGCCAGCAGCATGTCGCTGATGGAGCCGATCACGCGCACTTCGGTATCGTCGGTGTCGCCCAGTTCATACAGGGTGAACAGGTAGTCCTGGCCGGCCAGGTCGTCCCGGGCCTTGCGGTCTTCAGCCCGCAGGCCCACGCCGCAAATGCTCCAGTCCAGGCCCACGCCGGTATTCATCAAGGCATCGGTGTAATACGCCTGGTGGGCGCGGTGAAACCCGCCAACGCCGATGTGCGCGATGCCCTGGCTGGTATTGGCAATCGCATAGGCCGGCAGTTGCACTTCGGGCGCCAGTTGCGTGAGGTTTTGCTTGTTCAGTTTCATCGGGAAATTCTCGCGAAATCAGGCGGCGGCGCGCAGTGGGCGGGCCACGGCAACACCCTCAGCGTCGAACAGATGGCATTGGGTCGGGTCCAGGTACAGCTGCAGGGTCTCGCCATACTGGCTGGCCATGTCGCCACGGATCCGCAGGGTCAACGGCTCCTTGCTGGCGGTAATCACGTGGCAGAAGGTGTCGCTGCCGAGGCGCTCGCCGACGTCGGCGGTGACGGTCAGGGTGGCTTGCCCCGGCGCGGCGATTTCCAGGTGCTCCGGGCGAATGCCCAGGGTCACGGCGCTGCCGACGCTCAAGCTCGCGCTGCTCAGGGGCAGGCTGATGCGGCCGCCGGCGTCCAGTTCGACTTCGCAGCTCTGTGGGTCAACGCGAGTGACCTTGCCCTTGAGGAAACCCATTTTCGGCGTGCCCAAAAAGCCTGCGACAAACAGGTTGGCCGGCTGGTGATACAGCTCCAGCGGCGAGCCCACCTGTTCCACGCGGCCGCTGTTGAGTACGACAACCTTGTCGGCCAGGGTCATGGCTTCGACCTGGTCGTGGGTCACGTAGATCATCGTGGCTTGCAGCTCTTTATGCAGGCGCGACAGCTCCAAGCGCATCTGCACCCGCAGGGCGGCATCGAGGTTGGACAGGGGTTCGTCGAACAGGAAGATCTTCGGGTTACGCACAATCGCACGGCCAATGGCGACACGCTGGCGCTGGCCGCCGGACAACTGCTTTGGCTTGCGCTCAAGCAAAGGGCCCAGCTCCAGGATACGTGCTGCTTCGTTGACCTTGCTCTCGACAATCTTCTTGTCGACGCCGGCCAGGTCCAGGGCAAACGACATGTTCTTGCGCACGCTCATGTGCGGGTACAGGGCGTAGGTCTGGAACACCATTGCCAGGTCGCGCTTGGCCGGGGTGACCTCGGTGATGTCGCGGCCATCCAGCTCGATGGTGCCTTCGGTGACTTCTTCCAGGCCGGCAATCAAGCGCAGCAGGGTGGATTTGCCGCAGCCCGACGGGCCGACGAACACCACGAATTCCTTGTCGTTCACCTCAAGGTCGATGCCCTTGATGATGGAGAAGCCTTCGAAGCCTTTTTGCAGATTCTTGATTTTCAGGTTGGCCATGATGGGCCTCCGCTTCTAAATATTTTTGAAGGAGCCGTTACTTCACGGCGCCGAAGGACAGACCGCGGACCAGCTGTTTCTGGCTGATCCAGCCAAAGATCAGGATCGGCGCACAGGCCAGGGTCGACACGGCAGACAATTTGGCCCAGAACAAGCCTTCGGGGCTGGAGTAGGAGGCGATCAACGCGGTGAGCGGCGCGGCATTGGACGAGGTCAGGTTTAGCGACCAGAACGCCTCGTTCCAGCACAGGATCAGCGACAGCAGCACCGTGGAAGCCAGGCCGCCCTTGGCGATTGGCAGCAGCACCCGGACCATTTCCTGCCACAGGGTGGCGCCGTCCAGGCGGGCGGCTTCGAGGATGTCCTTGGGGATGTCCTTGAAGTAGGTGTAAACCATCCAGACCACGATCGGCAGGTTGATCAGGGTGTAGATGATGATCAGCGCAATGCGCGTATCCAGCAGGCCGAAGCTCTTGGCCAGCAGGTAGATCGGCATCAGTACGCCCACCGGCGGCAGCATCTTGGTGGAGAGCATCCACAGCAGCGTGCCCTTGGTGCGCTTGGTCTCGTAGAACGCCATGGAGTAGGCGGCCGGTACCGAGATCAGCAGGCACAGGGCGGTGGCGCTGAAGGAAATCAGTACCGAGTTCCAGGCGTAGCTGAAGTAGTTGCTGCGCTCGTTGATGTGCAGGTAGTTCTCCAGCGTCGGCGTGAAGATGAACTGCGGCGGCGTGGCGAACGCGTCGATTTCGGTCTTGAAGCTGGTCAGCACCATCCAGAAGATCGGGAAGAAAATCAGGATCGCGATGGCCCAGGCCAGGGTGCCGAGCAGCACGCTTTGCAGGCGGCGGGATTGTTGAAGCGTCATGGCGCGGCCCTCAAGGCTTGTCAGTCAGGTTTTTGCCGATCATCCGCACCAGGATGATCGCCGCGATATTGGCGATGACCACGGCAATCAAGCCGCCGGCCGAGGCCATGCCCACGTCGAACTGCACCAGCGCCTGGTTGTAGATCAGGTAGGCGAGGTTGGTCGAGGCGTAGCCGGGGCCACCGTTGGTGGTGGTGAAGATTTCGGCGAACACCGAGAGCAGGAAGATCGTTTCGATCATCACCACCACGGCAATCGGACGTGCCAGGTGCGGCAGGGTCAGGTGCCAGAAGATCGCGATGGCGCCGGCACCGTCGAGGCGGGCGGCTTCCTTCTGTTCCTGGTCGAGGGACTGCATGGCGGTCATCAGCAGCAGGATCGCGAAGGGCAGCCACTGCCAGGACACGATGATAATGATCGACAGCAACGGGTAATGGGCCAGCCAGTCCACCGGCTGGGCGCCGAACAGCTTCCACACGTAGGCGAGGATCCCCGACACCGGATGGAAAATCAGGTTCTTCCAGATCAGCGCACCGACGGTGGGCATGATGAAGAACGGTGAAATCAGCAACACCCGCACCAGGCCGCGACCAAAGAACTCGCTGGCTTCCAGCAGGGCGCTGATCAATACGCCAAACACCACGCTGATCAGCAACACGCTGCCCACCAGCAACAGGGTGTTGGTGGCGCCGGGCAGGAAGCCCGAGTCGGTGATGAAGTAGGTGAAGTTCTCCAGCCCCACGAATTGGTTTTCGCCGGGGTAGAGCAGGTTGTAGCGAATCAGCGAGAAGTACAGGGTCATGCCCAGCGGCACGATCATCCACAGCAGCAACAAGGCCACCGAGGGGCTGACGAGGAACCAGCCGGGGTTGATCAGGCGGCTTTTACGCGGCTTGTCCGGCGTAGCGGTTTGCACTTGGGCAGTGGTGGTATTCATGGTGATCAGGACCAGTCAGGTACATGCGGAATGCGGGTCGGAGTGCGGTCAAATGTGGGAGCTGGCTTGCCTGCGATGAGAGCGCCTCGGTGAAACTGACAGACCGAGTTGTCTGCATCGCGGGCAAGCCCGGCTCCTACATAAAGCGGGTTCCCACATTCAGTGTGGTGAGACCGCTTTACTTGGGATAACCGGCCCGCTTCATTTCGCGTTCGGTGAAGGTCTGTGCATCCGCCAGGGCTTTTTCGGCGGTGGAGCCACCGGTCAGTGCGCTGGAGAAGAACTTGCCGACCTGGGTACCAATCGCCTGGAATTCAGGAATGGTCACCAGCTGGATGCCCACATACGGCACCGGCTTGGCCGACGGGTCTTTCGGGTCGGCGACTTTCAGCGATTCCAGCGTCACCTTGGCAAACGGCGCGGCTTTCATGTATTCGTCGCTATAGGTCGATTTGCGGGTACCTGGCGGTACGTTGGCAATCCCGTCGGTCTTGGCGACCAACTGGCTGTATTCCTTGGAAGTGGCCCAGGTGGTGAACACCTTGGCAGCGTCCTTGGCTTTGGAACTGGTTGGAATCCCCAGGGACCAGGAGTACAGCCACGAAGTACCTTTGTCGGTCTTCTCGTGCGGGGCAAAGGTAAAGCCGACGTGGTCAGCCACCTTGCTTTGGGTCTTGTCGGTGACGAACGAGCCGGCGACGCTGGCGTCGACCCAGATCGCGCACTTGCCGCTGTTGAACAGCGCCAGGTTTTCGTTGAAACCGTTGCTGGAAGCGCCCGGCGGGCCGGATTTCTTCATGTTGTCGACGTAGAAGTTCAGTGCGTCTTTCCACTCTGGCCCGTTGAATTCCGGTTGCCACTTCTCATCGAACCAGCGTGCACCGTAGCCGTTGGCCAGGGTGGTGATCAGCGCCATGTTCTCGCCCCAACCGGCTTTGCCCCGCAGGCACAGGCCGTACTGTTCCTTGTCCTTGTTGGTGAGTTTGGCGGCGAATTCGCCGATCTGGGTCCAGGTCGGGTGCTCGGGCATGGTCAGCCCGGCGTCCTTGAACAGGTCGGTGCGATAGTAGGTGATGGAGCTTTCGGCGTAGAACGGCAGGGCGTACAGCGAGCCCTTGACGGAAAGGCCGTCACGCACGGAAGGGAAAACGTCGTCCAGGTCGTAGGAAGCAGGCAGGTCCTTCATCGGTTCCAGCCAGCCTTTGGCGCCCCAGAGTGCAGCTTCGTACATGCCGATGGTCAACACGTCGAACTGTCCGCCCTGGGTGGCGATGTCGGTGGTGAGGCGTTGGCGCAGGACGTTTTCTTCGAGTACCACCCAGTTCAGCTTGATCTCCGGATGCTCGGTCTCGAAGGTTTTCGAGAGCTTTTGCATGCGGATCATGTCGCTGTTGTTGACGGTGGCAATGGTCAGGGTTTGCGCGCCAAGACTGACGGCGCTGAGGGTCATGCAGGTGCAGGCAAGCAGAGCTTTGGCTGTGAACTTCATCGCGCACTCCATTTCTGCGCCCAGGGGCTGCAGAAGGACAGTTATTGTTGTTGTGTCTTCCACGACAGCTGGAAGAGTGTGCGTTGATTACAGCCTTCAATTGACGTGCTGACAAATCCTTGGGAGCACTTTTACTGATACTTTTTTGCACTGAAGCGGAAAATTGCTGAAACGATTCGCTGGGAGCGATCGGCTTCCTGCGTGAGCGCGATGCAAATGAGAGAGCGGGCTTGCTCGCGAAGGCGGTGAATCAGCCGACATTTGCGCTGCCTGACACACTGCATTCGCGAGCAAGCCCGCTCCCACACAAGCGGGTTCCCACAGGAACGCGCGTTTTCAGGCGAGGTTCTGCTCGGTTAACCGCTGCACCGCCAGGCGCCGGTAGTGCGAGGGGGTCATGCCCTTGAGCTGCTGGAAGCGGCGGTTGAAATTGGAGATGTTGTTGAAGCCTGACTCGAAGCACACATCGGTCACGGCTTTGTCACCATCGGCCAGCAGCTCGCAGGACTTGCTGATGCGCAGGCGGTTGACGAATTCGATGAAGGTGCGGCCGGTGGCTTGTTTGAACACGCGGGAGAAGTAGGTGGGTTTCATGCCGAGGTATTCGGCGACTTCTTCGAGGGACAACTCCCGCGCGTAGTGGGCAAAAATGTAGTCCACCGCGCGGTTGGTGCGGTCGATGCTGTGTTCGTCCGCCAATTGCGGCGTGGTCACGCCGGAGAGCAGCTGGTAGTCCTCGCAGGCACTCAGCACTTCCATCAGGATAAAGAAGTGCCCCAGGCGCGCCATGCCCTGGGCGTCCTCGATGCGCTGCATCAGGGTCATGGCCTGGGCGATGGTCTTCTTGCAGCGAAATTCGATGCCGTATTGCGCCCGTTCCAGTAGTGGCGCCAGGGTCTTGAGCTCGGCAAAGACATGGCTGCCGCCGTCGAACAGCTCGTCGGTGAAGTTCACCAGCATGTCGCGCTTGGGCACCACTTCGTCCTCGGCCACCTGGCTGATCCAGTTGTGGGGCAGGTTGGGGCCGGTGAGGAACAGGCTTTCCGGGTAGAAGTTGCCGATGTAGTCGCCGATAAACACCTTGCCGGAGCTGGCAACGATCAGGTGCAGCTCGTATTCCTTGTGGAAATGCCAGCGCACCAACGGGCACGGGAAGCCGTGTTGGCGATAGATGATGGACAGACCGTTGTGATCGTCCATCAGCTCGTAGGAAGGATCGGTGATTCTCGCTGCTCGGGTCATGCTGCAGTCGCTTTATTGTGGTTGCGATAAGGATAATGCCCCCTTGCGCGCCACCTCGCCAGCGTCTGTGTCTACAGCGTACGGTTTTTCGCCTCGATCCACTGCGCCATGTACTGGGTACTTTTGTGCAGGTGGTGGCGCAGCATGCTGCCGGTGAAATTGTTCCGACGGTGCTCGGCCAACTGGCGGCGGCACCGCTCCAGGCGCTCCACCAGGGCCGGGCCGTGGAGGTCATGGGCGTAACGGCGGGCCAGTAACTGCCGGCCATCTTCCTGGGCCTGGGTCCAGCGTGGCTGGTCTTGATACAACGCAACCGCCGCAGCCGCCAGTGCAATGGCGCTGTGTTCGACCACGCCGGGCCACGGTTCGCCCATGGCTTCGGCGCCAATCGGTGTGGTAACGCTGGGTGTGCCGCAGAGCATCGCGTCGGCCAGCTTGCCCTTGATCCCGGCACCAAAGCGCAGTGGCGCCAGGCAGATACGCGCAGCGCTCATGACCTGCAATGCATCCTCGGCCCAATTCATCACGTGGAAGCCCTGGGCCGGGTTGTGCAGCGCGGTGGCCTTGGGTGGCGTATAGGCGCCGTACACGTGGAGTTGAGCGCCGGGCAGTTGCTGGCGGATCAGCGGCCACACACTGTTCTTCATCCACAACACCGCATCCCAGTTCGGCGCATGGCGGAAATTGCCGATGCTCAGGAAGTGGGCACGGTCCTCAAAGGGGGCAAAGGCTTCGGTGGGCGGCGCCAGCATCAGCGGGCACCAGTGGAGCAGGGCAGCGGGCACCTTGAAGTGTTCGGTCAGCAACTGGATTTCCACATCGGAGATCATCAGGCTGATGTCGCAGCGGTAGATCGCGGCGATCTCGCGCTTGGCCAGGTCGGTATCGGCCATGTCATCGAATTCGGCGGCCAGGTCCCGGCTGAACAGCGCGTCGAAGTCATCAGCTTCGGGGTGCGCCTTCAGGAAATCCTTGAGGCGCTGGTGGCGGGCGTCCCGCAGGCTTTGCAGGTCGGATGCTTCCAGCACCCGAAGAGCATTCGGGCAGGATTTTTCCACGCGCCAGCCGAACTGTTCTTCCATCATGAAACGGTCGAACAGCACGATATCCGGAGCCAATTGCTGGATAAACGCGTCGAAACTGCTGTTATTCAACTCGATCGCGCATTCGCGAATGCCCAGGGCGGGCAGGTCGGCCTTGTGTTCGCCGGTGACCGCCGGGCTGCTGAAGGTGATGTCCCAGCCTTGGGCCAGGAAACTCTCCAGAATCTGCATCATGTGCCCGCTGGCCGCCGAGGAGCGAGGCTCTGGCCAGACGTAGCCAATGACCAGGACTTTGGTGGCGGGCTGATTCATCGACAACGGATTCCTTGAAGGGCTGGGCAACGGCGCGCAATTAAACCACAGCCCCTCAAGTTCCGGCGCACTCAGCGGAAGATGTTGACCGGCGTCGGCAGCGTCACCAACCCTACATAACCGTCCCAGAACTGCTTCTGGTCCACCGCGAAGACCACCTTGGCCTTTTGCGTGCCGACCGGCGCGCCTTTCTTGTAGCCCAGTGCCCGGCCGTAGTCGGCGCCGAAGGTGGCATCCACGTCCACCCACAGCTCGCGGGATTCGGTGACGATCCCGGGGTTCACGAGAAACAGTGCCGGCAGGCTGTCCCAGGTGAAGCTGTGGTAAGCCGGGTCCTTGGCGAACAGTGGCCCGAACTCGTGCTTGTACAGGTCGGCAATCGGGCCTTTGTGTGCGATCACCCGCTCATACACCGACTTGTCGAAGGTGACTTTCTCACAGACATCGTTGGGAAAAATCACGTGTTCGATGGGCGAGCGCAACACGATCTTCGCCGCCTCCGGGTCGAACCACCAGTTGAACTCCGCCGCCGGCGTGGTGTTGCCCGGAATCTCCAGCGCGCCGCCCATGTACACGATGCGCTTGATCAGCGGCACGATGTCCGGGGCCGAGCGAATCGCCAGGGCAATGTTGGTCAGTGGGCCGACCGCCAGGATCGTTACCTCGTGGGGGTTGGCCCGTACGCTGTCGACGATGAACTGGGCGGCGGTTTCCTTGCGCAGCCTGGTGTGGGTCGCCAGGCCGTCCGGCGGCGCGACCAGTTGTGAGGCACTGGTTGGCCGCGGGTTCTTGAACGCACCCGGCCAGCCGGAACCGAACAGGGCTTTTTCCGCCTCATAGGTGGCGTAGTCATGCAGCAGCGGGTAGGCGGCGCCGGAATACACGCCGACTTCCTTTTCCACACCCATGCGTTCCACCGCCTTGAGGGCGTCGACCTGTTCCTGGTCGACCCAGGCGTTGCCGCTGACCAGGGTCATGCCCAGCAGGTCGATGCGTTTTTGCCCGTGCAGCTGGGCGAGCATGATAAAGGCCTGGCCGTCATCGTTGAGCACGTTGAAGTCGGTGTCGAAGATGACCTTTTCTGCGGCCTGCGCCGTACCGGCACACAGGCCCACAGCGACAAGCAGGGCACAGCGCTTGATGAAACCTTGCATGGAGACTCACCCGAAAAATTGTTGTTGTTAGCGGTTTACCAGCTTCGCCGGCAAGGCGATCACCAGGAAGCTGCTGAGAATCAGGCAGCCGGCAAAAAACCACAAGGCCCCTGCGCTGCTGCCGGTGACGTCAATCGCCACGCCCATCAACGAGTTGCTCACCAGGCCCGCGATGTTCGCCAGCGAGCAGGCCAGGGCAAAGCCGGTGGCCGCTGCGGTGCCTTTCAGGAAGGTCGCCGGCAGGCTGAAAAACACCGGCACCGCACCGATGATCGCCGCCGAGGCAATCGCAAACAGCGCCACGGTGGCGACCACGTTATGGGTGAAGAACGTACTGGTAGCCATCGCCGCCGCGCCGATGAAGAACGGCACGATGATGTGCCAGCGGCGTTCGCGGTGTTTGTCGGAGCTGGCGCCGATCAGCAGCATGCCCAAGAGGGCCGCCACGCTGGGCAGGGCCGTGAGGATGCCGATGTGGAAAGTGTCGGTAATCCCGGCGTTGCGGATGAATGTGGGCATCCAGAACCCCATGGCATAGGCACTGAGCAGGATCGAGAAGTCGATACCGCCGAGCATCCACACCTTGAGGTTGAAGAAGCCGTCGCGGAAGCTGTGTTTGCTGCCGGCACCGTCGGCGTCGTCCTTGCGCAGTTCGCTTTCCAGCAGGTTTTTTTCTTCCGGCGACAGCCACTTGGCTTGCTGATAGGTATTGGGCAGCGCCCAGAAGGTCCACACACCGAGCAGCACGCTGGGCACCGCTTCGATCAGGAACAGCCACTGCCAGCCGCGCAGGCCGGCCATGTTGTCGAAGTGGCCCATGATCCAGCCCGACAACGGGCCGCCGATCACGCTGGACAGCGGCAGGCCGATCATGAACAGGGCGATGATCCGCCCCCGGCGATGGGTGGGAAACCAGGTGGTCAGGTAATACAGCACGCCCGGCAGAAACCCGGCTTCGGCCGCACCCAGCAGGAACCGCAGGATGTAGAACTGGGTGGTGGAGGTGACCAGCATGGTGCAGGCCGACAGCAGGCCCCAGGTGATCATGATGCGGGCGATCCAGATCTTCGCCCCGACCTTTTCCAGGATCAGGTTACTGGGGACTTCGAAGATGATATAGCCGACAAAGAACAGCCCGGCACCGAGGCCGAACGCGGTTTCGCTGAAGTGCAGTTGGTCGAGCATCTGCAGTTTGGCGAAGCCGATATTGATGCGGTCCAGGTAGGCCGCGAGGTAGCAGAAACACAGGAACGGAATCAGCTTCCAGGTGATCTTGTGGTAGAGCGTGTGGACCGGATCGGCGACCGTAGTCGCGGGCGCTGCATTCGCAATGGGCATTGGGGTGTCTCCTGGCGGTGACTTATGGTTTTTATACGGCCGCTTTTTCAGCACTTCGGAGTGCTGTGAAAGCGACTTCCAAAGGCAGTGACAGAAGACTGAGGTGGCCCTGTTGGAGGTGATCAAGTGTGGGAGCGGGCTTGCTCCCTCATTCGACTGCATTCCAGCATGGGCGCTCAGTTTTTTCCGGACCACGCTCTTTGTCGTGGTTCCTGTTGACGCGTTATTGCTCCTTGAACTTGCTCATCGCCTCCTGTTTGCTCACCACGTCGCCGTACTTGCTGTCGATATCAAACAAGTTGGCTTCATGGGGCGCCGGGTGGCGGTCGCCGACGCATTCGCGCACGACGATGGTACGAAACCCGTGTTGCACCGCATCCACTGCGGTGGCCCGGATGCAGCCGCTGGTGGAACAGCCGGCGAGCACCACGGTGTCGATGCCCTGGGCGTGCAGCATCGGGGCCAGGCTGCTGCCGAAAAACGCGCTGGCGTATTGTTTGGTGATGACCACTTCATTGGCCAGGGGCAGCACTTCGGTGCAGAAGGCGGCGAGGGGGTTACCCTCGACCATGTCTTTCATCACCGGGGCCTTTTTTACCCAGATACCGCCGTCGGCGAAATGGCCCGGATGGTAACGGATATTGGTGTGCACCACGCTGATCCCGTGACGCCTGGCGCAGGCCAGCAGCTCGACGCTTTCGGCCACGGCGATGCGCACTTCGGGGGCAAACAGTGGCGCGCCTTCGGTGGTATAGCCTTGCATGAAGTCGATCATCAGCAGGGCGGATTTTTTGCCGAAGCCGATTCGGTTACCCCAGACGCCCTGGTAGTTGGCGTCGGCGGATTGTTCGCTCATCTTTCAGTCCTCGGTAATGGACAGTGCACATAACCTTGTGGCGAGGGAGCTTGCTCCCGTTGGGCTGCGTAGCAGGCCTGTTTTTTTGGGGGCGCTTCGCACCCCAGCGGGAGCAAGCTCCCTCGCCACAAAAGCGTTTTTAGTAGGCGCCGGAGAGCAGGGCGCCGGCGCCGGGGACGATGGGTTCCAGGTCCAGGGCCTTGAGCATGGCGTAGGTGGTGGCGATGGCGGCGGTGAGTACCGGCAGGCCGGTCTGGGCTTCGACCTTCGCGACCACGGGCAGGGACTGCATTTGTACGCAGGCCGACAGCACGATTACGTCGACACCTTCCAGGTTCATCCCGGCAACAATCGCCGGCAGGTTGGCCGGGTCGTGGCGGGCCACTGCAAGGTTGTCGGGGATTTCCAGGGCGCGCCAGTCCACCACTTCAAAGCCTTCTTCGCGGATGTAGTTCACCACCAGTTCGGTCAGCGGTTTCATGTACGGCGCAACAATCGCGATGCGTTTGGCGCCCATGACTTTCAAGCCTTCGATCAGGGCGCCGGCGCTGGTGATCACCGGGGCGTTGGCGTCGTTGTCGGCGGTGGCCTTGCGCAGGCGTTGCTCGGACTTGCGGTGGTAACCCAGCCCCATGGCCATGATCGCTACCAGGCAGGCGTAGCCCAGCACGTCGACCTTGGCGTCGGACAGTTCGATGGCGCAACGGTCGGACTCACCGTCCATGGCCGCCAGTTCTTCCTTGCGCACTTGCTTCATGCGCATGCGGCTGGAGTGAAAGGTGAAACGTTCCGGGCGGATCGCCTGGCGCGCGTTAAGCATCGCCGGGATCTCGGTTTCCATGGTGGTGTTGGAGCTCGGCACGATCTGGCCGATGCGGTAAGGCTTGAGCATGGTGGTCTCCGTTATGCAGTCAGGGGCTGGCCGAGGAAGTCGCCGAAGGCAGCGAAAAAGCCTTCAAGGTCGTCCCAGGGGATCATGTGTCCTGCATTTGGCACATGGGCGACCTGCAGGGTCGGCTGTAACTGTCGGACTTCCGCGACATCTTCGGCCTGAATTACACCGCCGCGTCCGGCAACAATCAGCAGGGCAGGAGCCTCCAGGTGGGGCAGGTCCTGATGGAAATCGACGGTATGGAAGTCATTGAACGCACGCACGATCGCCGGCTCGTAGCAGGTGTGCAGCCATTCGGCGCGCAGTTGCAGTTGTTCGTCGGTCCAGGTGGCGCAGAAGGCGCGCATCGCCTCCGCATCCATGCCGACCTGGGATTGACGAATCGAATCGACGTACCACGGCAGTTTGCTTGGGTATTCGCGGCGACCCGGGCCGGACATCGGCGGGTCGATCAACACCACGCGGTTGACACCTTGTGGATGGCGCACCGCACTGCGTACGGCAAACCGCGCGCCCATGGAATGGCCGACCAGGTGATAGCTGTCGAGCTTCAGGGCGTCGGCAAACGCGCCAATGTCATCGGCGCAGGTGTCGGCGCTGTAGTCCAGCTCCGGGCCGGTGGACGACAGGCCGCGACCGCGCACGTCCAGCACGTAGGTGTCGAAGTGCAAACCCAGGCGTTCGGCGACAAAACCCCAGGTAATCGCCGGGCTGGTGATGCCGGGAATCAGGATCAGTGCCGGGCCCTTGCCGCCGTAACGCAGGTAATGCTGGCGGATACCATTGGCCTGGACGTTGCCGCCATAGAGAAAGCTGCTCACGCCGCCACCCCCGATTTCAGTTGCTGGGCGTAGAGGTCATAGCCGTAGACCCAGTCCGGATCTTCCTGGGTGCGCAGCCAGGTGTTGGCGTTGGACACGGCCTGCACCCGGGACGCGCGTTCCTTGCGGTTGGCTTCATACAGCTCGAACGCGGTGCGGTAGTCGCCGATCCCTGTTTCCTGCAGGCAGCGCGTCAGCATCGCGGCGTCTTCGATGGCCATGCCGGCGCCCTGGGCCATATGGGGTTTCATCGGGTGGCAGGCATCGCCCAGCAATACCAGGCGACCACGGCTCCACAACGGCAGCGGGTTGCGGTTGCGCAACGGCCATTTGGTCACGCTTTCGGTGGATTCGATCAGGGCCTGGACGGTCGGGTGGTAGCCCTTGAAGGCGTCGAACATCTCCTCCCGGCTGCTGTCGACGAAGGCGCCCTGGAAGTCCCATTCCGGGTGCGGCACGCCGGTGACGTAGTAGTACTCGTCGCGCTTGCCGGTGGTGTAGTAGACCATCATGTGCCGGTCCTCGGTCCACCACTTGATGCAGTCTTCGAACTTCAGGTCGTACTTGGCCAACTGGTCGCCACGGATCAGCGCACGGTGCGCGACCCAGCCGCTGTACAGCGGTTTTTCGGCACCCAGCAGCTCTTCACGAATGCGCGAGTTGATGCCGTCGGCACCGATCACGATGTCGGCGTAGGTTACCTCGCCGTCGGCGAAAGTCAGGCGCACCTGGGTATCGGTTTCTTCAAGGGTTTCCAGGCGCTTGTTGAAGTGCAGGGTGCCGGGCTTGAGAGTGGACATCTGCAGCGCGTGCAGATCGCCGCGATGCACGGTGATGTAGGACGCGCCGTAGCCAGTCAGGGGAATGCGTGACAGGTAGTCGCCGGTTTCACCATCGCGGCTGAACCAGTGCTCGGGGTGCGACCCCATCAGGTCCAGCTGTTTTTCGATGCCCATGCGGCGGAAGATTTTCATGATGTTGGGGCCCATGTGGATCCCGGCACCCAGGCGGGAAAACTCCGGCGCCTGCTCGTAGATGTCCACGTCGAACCCTGCCTGTTGCAGCAGGGTGGCAGCGGCGGCACCGCCAAGGCCGGCGCCGACGATTGCGATTTTTTGTGTGCTTCCCATGGGGCGTGGTCCTCTTTTTCGAATAATGGCCGGCGGCGTCTGTCCGCAAGGTTTTTAAAGTGTATACGCTCATTTTTTCAAATGAAAAGCCCACGCCTGAAAAATTGTTTTTTGGCCATATCGATCCCCTGTAACCGGTTATCTCCATATAACACTGGGTTTGTGTGGATTCGTAACGTTTTGGCGTGGAGCTTGCAGTCCATGCTGAAATCAGTTCTTATCGTGATTAATTGGCGTATACGCTATAAAAACGCACTAGAGTGAAGCGCCCTGCAAGATCTTGGTGCAGCAGCTGAGGAGACAGGAAATGCCGGTAAGTGATTGCGAACTGACCCAGATGTTTGAGCATGTGTTGAAGCTCTCGAAGGTCGACCCGACCCAGAGCGTCGCCGTGCTCAAGAGCCATTACTCCGACCCGCGCACCGTGCGCGCCGCGATGGACGCGGCGCAGCGCCTGGGGGCCAAGGTGTATGCGGTGGAGTTGCCGTCGTTCAACCATCCCCGGGCGATGGGCAATGACATGACCGCCTACTGTGGCGACACTGCCCTGACCGGCAATATCGCGGCGCAGCGGGCGCTGGAAGCGGCCGACCTGATCGTCGACACCATGATGCTGTTGCACTCGCCGGAGCAGGAACAGATCCTCAAGACCGGCACGCGCATCCTGCTGGCGGTTGAACCCCCGGAAGTGCTGGCGCGCATGCTGCCGACCGAAGAGGACAAAGTGCGCGTGCTGGCCGCTGAAGAACTGCTGAAAAAAGCCCGCTCGATCCACGTCAAATCCCGCGCCGGCAGTGATTTCCGGGCGGCGCTGGGGCAATACCCGTCCGTCACCGAATACGGCTTTGCCGACGAACCGGGACGCTGGGACCACTGGCCGAGCGGCTTCCTGTTCTCCTGGCCCAATGAGGAAACTGCAGAGGGCGTGCTGGTGCTGGATATCGGCGACATCCTGCTGCCGTTCAAGACCTACACCCGGGAGAAAATCACCCTGGAGATCGAGAAGGGCTTCATCACCAGAATCCACGGTGGTTTCGAGGCCGAATACCTGCGCGACTACATGAAATACTTCAACGACCCCGAGGTATATGGCATCTCCCACATCGGCTGGGGCCTGCAGCCACGGGCGCAATGGACGGCCATGGGCCTGCACGACAAGAACGACGGCATGTGCATGGACGCCCGCGCGTTCTACGGCAACTTCCTGTTCTCCACCGGCCCGAACACCGAAGTCGGCGGCACCCGCAAGACGCCGTGCCACATGGACATCCCGCTGCGCAATTGCGACGTCTACCTCGATGATGAGGCCGTAGTCATCGCCGGCGACGTCGTAGCCCCCAAGGCCTCCCTGGCCCACTAAACATCCAATGTGGGAGCGGGCTTGCTCGCGAATGCGGTACGTCAGTCACACATGCGCCACCTGACACACCGCATTCG
>NZ_JACARZ010000188.1:0-401 GCF_013386315.1 Pseudomonas sp. P7779
CCTTGGGGGGGATGCCAGGAGCCTCAAGGTGCGGGGGCGCAAGTTGATTTCGATTTATCACGCGCGGATGAAAGAGCCGGGGGATAGCCGGGCGCATGCGAGTACGGCTGAGCGGCATTTTTGTTCGCAGTGTGGGTCGGGGTTGTGGTTGTTCAGTCCGCAGTGGCCGGAGTTGATTCATCCGTTTGCTTCGGCGATTGATACGCCGTTGCCGGTGCCGCCGGAGCATACGCATTTGATGCTGGGGTCGAAGGCGCCGTGGGTTGAGGTGAGTGTTCGCGCGGGGGACCTGGAGTTTGAGGCGTATCCAGAGGAGTCGATTGCCGAGTGGCATGAGCGGTTGGGGCTGGGTTGATTGATTAAGTGAGTGAGTGAGTGAGTGAATATCCGTTATTTGGGTG
>NZ_JACARZ010000189.1:0-1274 GCF_013386315.1 Pseudomonas sp. P7779
AATGGCTTCCTTGAACCCGTGCTGGTAGTCGGCCAGGTTGGCGATCTGCGAACCCATGTGGAAGTGCAGCAGGCGGATGCCCTGGTCCAGGCCCGCCGCGCGGAAGCGCTCGACCACCGACAACAATTGCGCCGCCGACAGACCGAATTTGGATTTCTCGCCGCCGGTGTCCGCCCACTTGCTCGACGCCAGGGACGACAGGCGCACCCGCAGGCCCACCTGTGGCTTGACCTTGAGGTTGGCGGCTTCTTCGATCACCAGGCCGACTTCGGATTCTTTCTCGATCACGATGAACACGTTGTGGCCCAGCTTCTGGCCCATCAGCGCAAGGCGGATGAACTCACGGTCCTTGTAACCGTTGCAGACGATGGTGCCGCCTTTCGGGGCCAGGGCCAGCACGGCCAGCAGCTCGGGCTTGGAGCCGGCTTCCAGGCCAATGGACACGTCCTGGGTGGCGATGATGTTCTCGATCACCGCTTCCTGCTGGTTCACCTTGATCGGGTACAGCGCGGTGTATTTGCTCTGGTATTCCAGGCGCTCGATATTGGAGTCGAACGCGCCGGTCAGCTGGCGCACGCGGTCTTGCAGGATGTCGGGGAAGCGCACCAGCAACGGCAGGGACAGGCCGCTTTTGCGCAGCTCGTCGACTTGCTCGTACAGGTCCACAGGCGTGCTGTTCGGGCCGTTCGGACGGACTTCAACGCGACCGGCATCATTGATCGCGAAATACCCGGCCCCCCAATGGCGAATCCCGTAAACACTGCGGCTGTCCGCAACTGTCCATTGGCTGCCATCGTCTTTGCGTGTGCGTCGTACGGACATCGAAGTCCCCTATAAATGAAGTCGAAGTGCACCGGCCTGATCAGAGGCTGGCGCAGTCTAAAGAATGAAAATGACGATTTGCCTGTGAGAGGGGTAGACCCCACTTGCAGGACAGAGTTTAGACACCGGTCAGGAACAGGCTCTGTGAAAACCATGGGGACGACAGTTCGCGTTCAGCCAGCGGGCTATCGGGGTGGTTTTCACAGAGGCTGCTAGCCGCCGGATTTCTTCGCCTTGTAACCCAGCTTGATCAGCTCGGCCAACAGCAACTCGACGTGGTCGCCCTGGATCTCGATCACGCCGTCTTTCAGGGCGCCACCGGTGCCACAGCGCTTTTTCAGCGTGGTGGCCAGTTCCTTCAAGGCTTCTTCGGCCAGGGGCACGCCAGTGATGGTGGTCACTGTCTTGCCGCCACGGCCCTTGCTCTCGCGACGAACGCGGGCAATACCATC
>NZ_JACARZ010000190.1:0-888 GCF_013386315.1 Pseudomonas sp. P7779
TCTTAAGAGATCGAAGTTATTCGCCTCTTTGGCTCAAAAGCGCGTCAATGTGCTCCAGCCACAATTTCCCGCTTTTCCAATCGTGAGGATAATAGTAGCCACAGCCAATATCTGAGAACAAAAGATGCTGTAACGCTTGCTCCGTCTTGTTGGCATGTAAAAGAGCTTTTAACTCGAGGTGTGCAGCTTTAAAAGTTTCTGCTGAGGATTCAGCTATAAAGCTGAGAATCACATTGTCCGCACTATCAAACTCATCAACCCAATCTTGATTGAAGTAACCCGCGAGAAGTTGCTGCAGTTGTGAATAATCGTTATTCATGGATTCGGATATCCGGTCTGAATTCTATAGCCATTGGGCATGCTTTTATCTTTGAACAAAATCAGGTAAATCTCCCGTCCGGGGACGGTTTTTTTTGCACCTCGCTTCAGGCTAGTTCCAACTGGCTGAGGAGACTTTTGAGTAATAACAATTTTTTTGTCTTTTCCTTTAACAAACGAATTTATTTTAGTTTTGTTGCTTGCTATCACGCTTGATATTGCTGACTCGGCTGTCGCGCGATCAGGGAAGGTAGATGCCGTGGGCACATGAGGCTCATTTTTAAGACGTGTTGCCAGTTGTTGGTCAGTTCTACCAATGTGCTTTTGCATCAAATGTCCTCCGGCAGCTTCGTGAGCAGCTAAACCTCCACCAGGAACAATTTCGCTGTAAGGCCCATCGGCGACTATTTGGCCTGGGCAGGCTGTAGCTTTACAGCTCAACCCCAACGGATCCACCCACCCCGTCGGGTTGGGCACGTACAGGTATCCGTTCAGCCCGCCCGCCAGTTTCACCGGATCAGGCGTCAGGTAGCGGCCAATATCCGGATTGTAGTAGCGATGTCGGTTGTA
>NZ_JACARZ010000191.1:0-836 GCF_013386315.1 Pseudomonas sp. P7779
ACCGCATCGGCACCTGGGTGCTGGGCGCGGGCATCGTGCTGGGTTTCGGCTACATCTTCACCCATGTGCAGACGGCCGACTTCCTGACACGCGGTAACTTCAACATCTCCGGCTGGCTGGCCACCGTGTCGCTGGCCGCGCTGTGGCAGATCGCGTTTGCGCCGTATGTGTCTGACTACTCCCGCTACCTGCCGGCGGATGTGCCGGTGGCGTCGACCTTCTGGACCACCTATTTGGGTACCGTGCTCGGTTCCAGCCTGTCGTTCATCTTTGGTGCGGTTGCGGTACTGGCTACGCCGGTGGGCATGGACACCATGGAC
Source organism: Pseudomonas sp. P7779 (assembly GCF_013386315.1). NCBI lineage: Bacteria > Pseudomonadati > Pseudomonadota > Gammaproteobacteria > Pseudomonadales > Pseudomonadaceae > Pseudomonas > Pseudomonas sp. P7779. The sequence goes on from NZ_JACARZ010000191.1 coordinate 321, forward strand.
GCGGTCAAACTGGCGACCGGCTCCATTGGCCCGCTGATGCTGTTGCTGTTCCTGCTCAGCGTGATCAGCCACAACGCACTTAACCTGTACGGCGCCGTGCTGTCATTGATCACCCTGGTACAGACCTTTGCCTACCGCTGGATCCCCACCGCCAAGGCGCGTGCCGTGATCTCGGTGCTGGTGCTGGCGGCGTGCTCGATTGCGGCGGTGTTTGCGTCGAAGGATTTTATCGGGCACTTCGTGGACATGGTGCTGGTGCTGCTGGTGGTGCTGGTGCCGTGGACGGCGATCAACCTGATCGACTTCTACGCGATCCATAAGGGCAAGTACGACATCGGTTCGATCTTTCGCGTGGATGGAGGGATCTACGGGCGGTACAACCCTCAGGCGCTGGTGGCCTATGCGGTGGGGATTGTGGTGCAGATTCCGTTTATGAATACGCCGCTGTATGTCGGGCCGATTTCGGCGCATATCAACGGGGCGGATTTGTCCTGGTTGGTGGGGTTGGTGGTGACG
>NZ_JACARZ010000192.1:0-1800 GCF_013386315.1 Pseudomonas sp. P7779
TCTTCGGTGACTTCCCGGGCGCTGCCTTCGTTGATCGAGAGCTCCACGCCCGGGTATTGCTCGCGGTAGGCGCGGATGATTCGCGGGATCAGCGGGTGGGCGGCGGCGGAACTGGTGAAGGCAATGACCAACGTGCCTTCGATACCCTGGGCAGCGCGAGCCGCCTTGAGGGAACCTTGCTCAACGCGGGCGAGGATCACTCGCGCTTCATCGAGAAACACCAGCCCGCCGGCAGTCAGGTCGACTCCCTTGGGGTGTCGCTTGAACAGGTCGAATCCCAGCTCTTGTTCGAGGGCACGTATCTGTTGGCTGAGGGGCGGCTGCTGCATGTTCAGGCGAGCGGCAGCGCGGGTGAAATGTCGCTCTTCGGCCACCATGATGAAATAACGTAAATGGCGAAGTTCCATGGTGGTATATCCCGTGACAAGACTTTATTATTTGTGGCCTGAATGCGCCTTGGCGACCAATATGCCGAAAGTGGCCTGATCCGACAATAACAATAAATAAAAAGACCATGGAGCATTGATGTCGACCCGATTTTCGAATAACGCCACCTTGCCTATTTTGATTGCCATTGCTCTTGGCATGGTGTTGGGGCTTTTTTATCCGGGCGTGGCAGTCGAGATGAAGCTGCTCAGTGACGCCTTTATAAAAATGGTCGGGTTACTGATGCCATTTCTGTTGTTTGTGCTGGTGTCGACCGGTGTCGCAGGTATCAAGCGCGAGCCCCACCATCGGCATGTAGTGGGGCGGATCGTGGTGTATTTCCAGCTGATGTCCCTTGCTGCATTGGTGTTGGGAATGTCGACGGGGTGGTTGTTCAGCCTGGATCATACGGCAGTGGCCAACCTGGATTTTGATCATCTGACACCGCCTGCCGCGCCCGAAACGCTGCTGCACGAGCTGTCGATGACCTCGATTTCGTCCAGTCTTTACAAGGTTTTCACCCAAAGCCTGGTGCTTCAGGTGATGCTGGTGGCGGTGCTGTGCGGCCTGCTGCTGGGGCGTGGCGGCCAGGTCGCAAACCGCTGCCTCGGTTGGCTGGAAGCGGCGGTCGCCGGGTTGTTCTGGTTGCTGCGGTTTATCCTGAAGTTCGCACCGCTGGCGGCGTTTGGGGCGATGGCATTTGTGGTGGGAAAGTACGGTTTAAGTTCGGTGCTGCCGCTCTTGAAGTTCATTGTTGTTATTTACCTGGTTTGCGCGGTGTTCGTCATTCTAGTGTTCGCCACGATTACCCGCCTGCTCGGCGTTAAATTGACCCGGCTAATTATTTACTTGAAAGAAGAGTTGTTGTTGGTGACGTTCACCGGCTCTTCAGTGGCCGCACTTCCAGGTTGCGTCAGCAAACTTGAGGCGCTGGGCTGTGATCGCCAATTAGTGCGCCTGGTGTTGACCACCGGGTATACGTTCAACTTGGCCGGTACCAATCTTTACCTGACCACTGCCATTATGTTCCTGGCGCACCTCGCCGGGGTGGAGATTGCCGTGCCCGAGTTGCTGGCGGTGCTGGTGATCTGCCTGTTTACCTCGCTGGGGTCTACCAGTGTCGCGGGCTCGGCGCTGTTTACCCTGATTGCTACCTTGAACATCCTGCAACTGGTGCCACTGGAAGGGGTGGGTTTGTTGTTGGGAGTGGAACGGCTGATGAAGTGTCGGTCGTTGACCAATGTGCTGGGCAATTGCGTGGCGTGCCTGGCGATATGCGGGTGGCAGAAGTCGATTGACCATGAGGTGTTGAAGCGGGAACTGAGTCACTGAGCCGAACATGCTTTCCAGACCCAAACGCGGTCAAATGTGGGA
>NZ_JACARZ010000193.1:0-2808 GCF_013386315.1 Pseudomonas sp. P7779
TGTGGGAGCGGGCTTGCTCGCGAAGGCGGCGTGTCAGTCAATACATCCGGCGACTGAACAACCGCTTTCGCGAGCAAGCCCGCTCCCACATTTTTAGAGCGGTGTCGGGCTCAGAAAATATAGTCAGTGGTCAGAAAGCTCGACGTGCGTTCCTGCAGGATGTCACTGACCAGTTCCTTGTTGCTCGCCTGGAACTTGGTCGCCACCAGGGTACGGATCGAAAACACCCGCAACGCATCATGTACCGACAGCGTGCCCTCGGCCGAGTTCTTGCGCCCGTTGAACGGGAAACTGTCCGGCCCGCGCTGGCACTGGGCATTGATGTTGATCCGGCCCACCTGGTTGGCGAACGCGTCCACCAGGCGCCCGACTTCCCTCGGGCTGGTGCCGAAGATACTCAGTTGCTGGCCGAAGTCCGACTCCAGCACGTAGTCGATCACCGTCTCCAGGTCGCGGTAAGGCACGATCGGCACCACCGGGCCGAACTGCTCCTCGTGGTACACGCGCATCTGCGGGTTCACCGGGTACAGCACCGCCGGGTAGAAAAACGAGCCACGGCTGGCGCCGCCATTCTCGTTCACCACCTTGGCGCCGTGGGCCAATGCGTCGGTCACCAGGCCGCCGAGGTAATCCACCTTGCCCTGCTCGGGCAGTGGCGTCAGCGACACACCGTCTTCCCACGGCATGCCAGGCTTGAGGGTCGCCAGCTTGCGGTTGAATTTCTCGATAAAGCTGTCGACCACGTCCTCATGCACAAACAGGATCTTCAGCGCGGTGCAACGCTGGCCGTTGAACGAGAGCGAACCGGTGACAGCTTCGTTGACCGCATTGTCCAGGTCGACCTGCGGCAGCACGATCCCGGGATTCTTTGCATCCAGGCCCAACGCCGCGCGTAGGCGGTGCGGTTTCGGGTGCAGTTTCTTCAAATCGCTGGCGGCCTTGTTGGTGCCGATAAACGCAAAGATATCGATCTTGCCGCTGGCCATCAGCGCGCTGACCGTCTCGCGACCGCTGCCGTAGATCACGTTGATCACGCCGGCCGGGAAGCTGTCGCGAAACGCCTCCAGCAACGGGCGAATCAGCAGCACACCGAGCTTGGCCGGCTTGAACACCACGGTGTTGCCCATGATCAGCGCCGGGATCAGCGTGGTGAAGGTCTCGTTCAGCGGGTAGTTGTAGGGGCCCATGCACAGCGCCACGCCCAGTGGCACCCGGCGGATCTGCCCCAGGGTGTCCTGTTCCAGCTCGAAGCGGCTGGAGCGGCGGTCGAGTTCCTTGAGGGCGTTGATGGTGTCGGTGATGTAGTCGCAAGTGCGGTCGAACTCTTTCTGCGAGTCCTTGAGGTTCTTGCCAATCTCCCACATCAGCAGCTTGACCACTGCGTCACGCTGTTCGCGCATACGCCGCAAAAACGCTTCGACATGCTGGATGCGATCCACCACGCGCATGGTCGGCCACGCGCCCTGGCCACGGTCGTAGGCGGCCACGGCAGCGTCGAGGGCGGTCAAGGCGGTGTCGGCGTCCAGCAGCGGGGTGCTGCCGATGATCACCGGCGTGTCACCGTCGGTGCCGCGCAACTGCACCGGGCTGCGCACTTCGGCCAAGGGGCCGTTCCACACATGCAACTGGCCGCCGACCAGGTAATCACGTTGTTCGATGGGCGCCGCGAGCCGGAATTGCTCGGGAATCTCGGCGGCAGTGGGAAACAGCTGGGCGAGCAGGTTGTCGGTGGTCATGTCGCTACCCCTGGAATGGTTGCAAAACGTGACTAGAGATTCACCCATCAACGGCCCGTGTGGCAAGGGCTAGACGCATTAACCCGCGAACCTTGGAAAACCTTGAGCACAACCGTGAGCTCGCCGGGTAAACTGCGCGGCTTTCTTGAAGGAGTTCACATGAGTCAGTACCAGCCGGGCATTCTTGCCGCACCGGTGCCGTTGCAGGCACGCCATCTGTTTTTTGCCATTGAGTCGCTGGATGCCGTGCCTGCTGCACTGGATGCGCTGGTGCAGTTGGTGGACGCCAGTGCGGTGGTCGGTTTTGGTGAGCCGCTGGTCAATGCCCTTGGCGCCCGGATTGACGGGTTGCGGGCGTTCCCTCGTGTGAGCGGGCCGGGGGCGGAGAATCCGTCGACCCAGCAGGCGCTGTGGGTCTGGTTGCACGGTGTGGATCGCGGTGAGTTGCTGTTGCGCAGCCGGGCGTTCGAGAAGGCCCTGGCGCCGGGGTTTGGTCTGGTGCAGATGACCGAGGGGTTTCGCTACAAGACCGGGTTTGACCTGACCGACTATGAGGACGGCACTGAGAATCCGCATGATGATGCGGCGGTGGAGGCTGCGGTGGCGCAGGGTGGTGCGAGTTTTGCGGCGATCCAGCAGTGGCAGCATGATCTGGATGGGTTTGCGGCGTTGCCGGCTCTGGAGCGGGACCACATTATTGGTCGGCGCCATGGTGATAACGAGGAGCTGGAGGACGCGCCGGAGTCGGCGCACACCAAGCGTACGGCTCAGGAGAGTTTTACCCCGGAGGCGTTTGTGGTGCGGCGGTCGATGCCATGGGCCGAGAATGGTCAGGCGGGGTTGATGTTCCTGGCGTTTGGGCATTCGTTTGATGCGTTTGAAGCCCAACTGCGCCGCATGAGTGGGCTTGAGGATGGGATTGTTGATGGGTTGTATCGCATTAGCAAGCCGTTGACTGGGGGGTATTACTGGTGTCCGCCGGTGCGTGATGGGCGGGTGGATTTGAGCTTGGTGCGCTGAGGTTTTTGTTCGGGGTACATATCCATTATTTAGGTAACGGCCGCCTATGGTT
>NZ_JACARZ010000194.1:0-812 GCF_013386315.1 Pseudomonas sp. P7779
CGCTGGCCGAACGCAGGCTTCGGAACCCCGCAATAAGTTATCCGGCTATTGTTACTTCACCTGCCCGCCACACACCGGCCACTTATCAATAAGCACACTTGATATTGCAACTTCCTCCAACCTTCTATCTGAACAAACTCTGAACCAGTAACAATTTAAGTCATTAAACGTTGACATCCGGCAACTGCCTGAGTAAATTCCCCGTGCCTGCAACTCAGGGCCATTTTTCAACCTCACAAAAGAAGCCAATGGACACAGTATCTAGTCGTTGTCCGATCACCGTGAATGCGGCGAATCGGGCGCCAAACCCAGAAAAAATGACGGGACTCGCCTTTCCGGCCGAGTAAGCTGCGCTAGAGCCTGACGCTCCAACGTAACTGCCTCACCGGATGCCAGTCCGGTCCCGAGGTGTGTTATGACCTTTCAACTGATTGTTTTACCTGATCTGCGTACGCTGGCTAACGCCCTGCGTGCCAAATTGTGCCGCGAGCCCGTAGGTTTTTCCCCTACCCGCAGCACCTTTGTGACCTCATCCCCCCGCGTGTGCCCGACTCCCCGGGCACACTGGCGTATCTGCCCCACCACCGGCCACCTGGTCCAGCAATGGGATCACGCCGACCCTCAAGACCCACAGAGACGGGACGTTTCCAGCCTGGTCGCGCAAGCGAGCCTGATGCTGAGCCTCTACGTGGACGCTCGCGCGGCATAAGCCAGCTGGAAACAGCAACTTCCTGATTATCCGTTAATTGATTAGCTGGAGTTCTCTATGGACGAAGCCAGTAGTAGCCCGCTGCGCGTTAGTTAACTAACGC
>NZ_JACARZ010000195.1:0-2009 GCF_013386315.1 Pseudomonas sp. P7779
CCCAGTTCGATATGCCGGGTTCGCTCGGCCACCGCCGCCAGCAATACCAGCGGCGACGGCAGCCGGCCAAAGCCATTGCTCAGGTGGTGCTGGGCAATCCAGCCACCGTCGAAACCCAGGGCTTCGGCGACTTCGAATTGTTCGATCAGGTCGCGGTAGACCTGCTGTGGATCGTCGCCAAAGGCGTGGCTGAGAAAGCCCAGTTTGAAGCTCATGTCAGGGTTCCTTGGGGCAGTGTCGGTTGCCAGCCCAGGGCCGGGGCGATCTGTTCGCGGATGATTTCCAGGGCGCGGATCGCCTCCCGCAGCGGGGTGCTGGCGGTCTGTACTTGCAGCACCAGGTGGTCGTTGGCCGTCAGGCTCGGGCCTTGCTGCAACTGCTCGATGATCTGCTCGACCGGGCCGTGCAGGATGCCGAGGCGCCTGAGGGTGGCGTCGAAATCATCATCCACCGGCGCCTTGTACACGCCGATGCTCTGTTGGCGTTGCACGTAGGCCTGGATATCGTTGCGCGTGGCGGCGTCCGGGTTCGGGATCAGCGCCTGTACCCGGGTGACACGGGGCGGGGTGCCGTTGTCACCGGTCCAGGCGTTGCGATAGCGGTTGACCAGTTCTACCCCGGCTTCGGGCGGCAGGTGCGGGTTGGGCGCCATGATCAGGCCGTGGCCGCGCTCGGCCACCCGTTCCACCCGTGAGGTGGCTTCCCAGATTCGCTGCCCAAGGCCGGCCGTCCGTGGCAACAGGCGCGAGCCGCTGTCGGTCAGGGGGGCGTTGCCCAGGGCATGGATCAACTGTTGCAGGTGCTGCTCATAATCGCGGTGGCGCGCCTCAGGCTCACGACCGAATGCGGTGAACGTGTCGGGATCAAAACCCGCACCCAGGCCCAGCTCCAGCCGGCCATTGCTCAACAGGTCCAGCACCGAGGCGTCTTCCGCCAGGCGCAGCGGTGCTTCCTGGGGCAACACGATAATCCCGGTGCCCAGGCTGATCCGGCGGGTGCGCTGGGCGATGGCGGCAAGCAATACCAGGGGCGAGGGCAGGCGGCCGTTTTCGCTGGCGAAGTGGTGCTGCGCCACCCAGCCACTGTCAAAGCCCAGCTCTTCGGCGACCTTGAACAACTCCACGGTGTCGCGGTAGACCTTGGGCTCGAAGCCGGGGCTGTNNCGGCGGTGGCGGCGGGGCTGTACTGGAAGCCGATGCCGGGTTTGCCCGGCAGTTTGAATTGCTTGAGGTCGTCGGTGTACACCGCTTCAAAACCCACGTAGCTGCCGATGCGGGTGAGTTTCACGCCCTTGATCTGTGGGTCTTTTGGCAGGTTGATATTCAGGCCCAGGCCCTTGGGCAAGAGCGCGCCGTCGGGCTGGCGATGCTGGTCCAGGGCATTGACCAGTTTCGCCACCAGTTGCGCCGCGCGTTGTGGGTCTGCCTCCTTCAAATCGGTGCTGACCGCCAGCGCCGGAATGCCCGCCTGCACCGCGACACTGGCGACGTTGAACGTGCCGGAAGCGCTGTTGATCGCCCCCAGGTTATTCCCGGGGTTGGGGCCGACGATCACCAGGTCAGGGTGGGGCATGACTTTTTTCAGGCCCATCAGCAAGGCCATCACCGGCGTGCCGCTGATTTCGATCTGCACGTCTTTGCCGGCGCATTCGGGGCTTTGGCACACGCCGTTTTCAGTGGTGCTGATGTAGTAACTGTCGGGGTAGGCCGGGTCGTCGTCATGGCCAACGGTGACTTCGCGACCAAAGAAAAACGCACCGCCCCGTGCGCTCTGGTCGGCCTGCGGTGCGGCAATCCGCACCGTATGCCCCTGGGCCTTGAGCTCGGTGTACAGGGCGCGAATATTGGGGTGCTGATAACCGTCGTCGTTGCTCAGCAAAATGTTCAGGGCAAAGGCCTTCGAGACGAACAGGCTGCCGACTGCCAGCATCCATGCGCTGCGCTTCATGGTGTAACTCCCTGGGTAAAGCGATTGGCCGGGCGCGGCAGGCCGAGGTTTTCCCGCAGGGT
>NZ_JACARZ010000196.1:0-647 GCF_013386315.1 Pseudomonas sp. P7779
CTGGTGCTGGACGACAGCCAAAGCCACGCGCTGGTGGCCGGCCACGCCCAGGTCTGCCTGTTGCGGCCTGGGCATCCGCAGTGGCTGGCCCAGGAAATACAACGCTGGCGCCAGCTTCAGTCGGGCCTGGCCTTTGCCTGTACCTTCGGCCTGGTCATCGGCGACAGCGAGGACCTGGCCTGGGAAACCGCCGCCGCCCTGCTGCCGACCCAGGACCTGCCCAACCACCGCATCGCCACCGTGCCCCGCGACCGTCACCCGTTGCGCCAGTGGGAGATCCACCCGAACCTGCTGCAACTGCACCCTGGCCAACCGTTGATCCTGGTGGGCACGCCCCGCCAAATCGCCACGCGCCTGCAGGAACTGCACGGCCTGGGCCTTGGCCACATCATCCTGCAGGGCGGCCCGGCGGTCGGCGAAGTGCTGCGCTTTGGTGAACAGATCCTGCCGCTGCTTTTTCAACACGGCCTGCGCAAGGAGCGCCTGCACCATGAACACTGAGGTTCGCCCCCCGATCCAGCTCGACTGGTTCCTGCCCACCAATGGCGACGGTCGCCACCTCACCAGCAGCGGCCTGCCCAAGGTCGGGCTGTTCCAGCAAGGCGAACGTGCCCCCACCCTCGATTACCTGCGCCAGATCGTGCGGG
>NZ_JACARZ010000002.1:0-43245 GCF_013386315.1 Pseudomonas sp. P7779
CTGATTCCGGACACAGCTTCGGGGTAGTGTGGTGGCGGGCTTGTTCGGGATGGCGGTAGATCAGTCAATATTTAAGGTGACTGACACACCGCATTCGCGAGCAAGCCCGCTCCCACATTTGATTTTCATCGGCCTCAGGACCGAGTCCGACACATAAACACCACTCGTCCGCCCTCCCGTCCTACAGTTGAAATCCCCCCCGCCACCCCCATATGAGTTCCATCAGGGCATTTTCGCCCCGCAGCGTGGAGACTCTCCCCTTGACCACCATCGTTTCAGTTCGCCGCCACGGCAAAGTCGTCATGGGCGGCGACGGCCAGGTTTCACTTGGCAATACCGTGATGAAAGGCAACGCGAAAAAAGTCCGTCGCCTGTACCACGGCCAGGTCCTCGCCGGTTTTGCCGGCGCCACCGCTGACGCCTTTACCCTGTTCGAGCGCTTTGAAGGCCAACTTGAGAAGCACCAGGGCCATCTGGTCCGTGCCGCCGTCGAACTCGCCAAAGAATGGCGCACCGACCGCTCCCTCAGCCGCCTGGAAGCCATGTTGGCCGTCGCCAACAAAGACGCCTCGCTGATCATCACCGGCAACGGCGACGTGGTTGAACCCGAAGAAGGCCTGATCGCCATGGGTTCCGGCGGCGGTTACGCCCAGGCCGCTGCCAGCGCCCTGCTGAAGAAAACCGACCTGTCGGCCCGGGAAATCGTCGAGACGGCCCTGGGTATCGCTGGCGACATCTGTGTCTTCACCAACCACAACCTGACCATTGAGGAGCAGGACCTCGCCGAATAAGCCGCAGGCTTATTCCCGCTTGAGGACCGCCAATTACTATGTCCATGACTCCCCGCGAAATCGTCCATGAACTCAATCGCCATATCATCGGCCAGGACGATGCCAAGCGCGCCGTTGCCATCGCCCTGCGTAACCGCTGGCGCCGGATGCAACTGCCCGAAGAATTGCGCGTTGAAGTAACCCCGAAGAACATCCTGATGATCGGCCCGACCGGTGTCGGTAAAACCGAGATCGCCCGGCGCCTGGCCAAGCTGGCCAATGCTCCGTTCATCAAGGTCGAAGCCACCAAGTTCACCGAAGTGGGCTATGTGGGCCGTGACGTCGAGTCGATCATTCGTGACCTGGCCGACGCTGCCCTGAAGCTGCTGCGCGAACAGGAAATGACCAAGGTCAGCCATCGCGCCGAAGACGCCGCTGAAGAACGCATCCTCGACGCCTTGCTGCCACCGGCACGCATGGGCTTCAACGAAGACGCCGCGCCAAGCTCGGATTCCAATACCCGCCAGCTGTTCCGCAAGCGCCTGCGTGAAGGTCAGCTGGACGACAAGGAAATCGAGATCGAAGTCGCCGAAGTGTCCGGTGTCGACATCTCCGCACCGCCTGGCATGGAAGAAATGACCAGCCAGTTGCAGAACCTGTTCGCCAACATGGGCAAGGGCAAGAAGAAAAGCCGCAAGCTCAAGGTGAAGGAAGCGCTGAAACTGGTGCGTGACGAAGAGGCCGGGCGCCTGGTCAATGAGGAAGAACTCAAGGCCAAGGCCCTGGAAGCAGTCGAGCAGCACGGCATCGTGTTTATCGACGAGATCGACAAGGTGGCCAAGCGCGGCAATTCCGGCGGCGTCGACGTGTCCCGCGAAGGCGTGCAGCGCGACCTGCTGCCGCTGATCGAAGGCTGCACCGTCAACACCAAGCTGGGCATGGTCAAGACCGACCACATCCTGTTTATCGCGTCCGGTGCGTTCCACCTGAGCAAGCCAAGTGACCTGGTGCCGGAGCTGCAAGGCCGTCTGCCGATTCGCGTTGAGCTGAAAGCGCTGACGCCGGGCGACTTCGAACGCATCCTCAGCGAGCCCCACGCGTCGCTGACCGAGCAATACCGCGAGCTGCTGAAAACCGAAGGCCTGGGGATTGAGTTCCTGCCGGACGGTATCAAGCGTCTGGCGGAGATTGCCTGGCAGGTCAACGAGAAGACCGAGAACATCGGTGCCCGTCGCTTGCACACCCTGCTTGAGCGCCTGCTGGAGGAAGTGTCCTTCAGCGCCGGCGACATGGCGGGCGCGCAGAATGGCGTGGCAATCAAGATCGACGCCGACTACGTCAACAGCCACCTGGGCGAATTGGCGCAGAACGAAGATCTGTCTCGTTATATCCTGTAAGCTTCACGCAGGAACCGCTCTGCTTTAATGTGGGAGCGGGCTTGCTCGCGAATGCGGTGGGTCAGTCACAATTGCATGAACTGACCCACCGCATTCGCGAGCAAGCCCGCTCCCACAGTTTAAAGCCGGTTCCTTCAGGATCATCTCTGAGCGGTTCCCCAAATGACCAAACTGCCTACCGCCATCAACCTGCACAAAGCCTCCAGGACCCTGGGCCTCACCTACGGTCCCGACGAGGTGTATCAACTGCCCGCCGAATTCCTTCGCGTGCACTCCCCCTCCGCCGAGGTCCAGGGCCACGGCAAACCGATCCTGCAATTCGGCAAGCTCAATGTCGGCTTGACCAAGATCGAACCCGCCGGCCAATACGCACTGAAATTGACCTTCGACGATGGCCATGACAGCGGATTGTTCACCTGGGACTACCTCTATCAACTTGCCGTGCGTCAGGACGCGCTGTGGGCTGACTATCTTGCCGAGCTGAAAGCCGCCGGAAAAACCCGCGACCCGAGCCAGTCGGTCGTGCGGCTGATGCTCTAGCCCAGGCCTCTTGCTCATTAGTGGGCATTTTCTAATTCCATCTGCTTGAATGCCCCTCTGTCGTGGCCAACGATTGGCCCGCTTGCGAAAAAAATTAAACTCGGGTAACCAATGGAACTGGCAAGTTCCCTGCATTTGACGATGCGGTATTAACGGTCACCCGAGCAGTAGTACCAGGCTGTGCTGTGTGGCAAGTAGTGGTACACAGCGGTACCCGGTACTCGTCTGTCGGACAATGGAGCGTCGTAGATGAGTAACAAGAACAACGATGACTTGAAACGCCAGGCCTCGGAAAACACCCTGGGGCTGAACCCGATCATCGCGTTACGGAAAAAGGATTTACTGGCATCCGCTCGGATGGTGCTGACCCAGGCCATCAAACAACCGTTGCACAGCGTCAAGCATGTCGCCCATTTCGGCGTCGAATTGAAGAACGTGGTGTTCGGCAAATCACAGCTGACACCCGAGGCCGACGACCGTCGTTTCAACGACCCGGCGTGGACCCAGAACCCGCTCTACAAACGTTACCTGCAAACCTACCTGGCGTGGCGCAAGGAGCTGCACGACTGGATCGGTGACAGCAACCTGTCGGAACACGACATCAGCCGCGGCCACTTCGTCATCAACTTGATGACCGAAGCCATGGCGCCCACCAACAGCGCAGCCAACCCGGCGGCGGTCAAACGCTTCTTTGAAACCGGCGGCAAGAGCCTGCTGGATGGCCTGTCCCACCTGGCCAAGGACATGGTGCACAACGGCGGCATGCCGAGCCAGGTCAACATGGGCGCCTTTGAAGTGGGCAAGAGCCTGGGCACCACCGAAGGCGCCGTGGTGTTTCGCAACGATGTGCTGGAGCTGATCCAGTACCGGCCGATCACCGAGCAGGTGCACGAACGCCCGCTGCTGGTGGTGCCGCCGCAGATCAACAAGTTCTATGTATTCGACCTGAGCCCGGACAAGAGCCTGGCGCGCTTCTGCCTGCGCAATAACCAGCAGACGTTTATCGTCAGTTGGCGCAACCCGACCAAGGCCCAGCGCGAGTGGGGCCTGTCGACCTACATCGAGGCGCTGAAAGAAGCGGTGGATGTGGTGAGCGCGATCACCGGCAGCAAAGACATCAACATGCTCGGCGCCTGCTCCGGCGGCATCACCTGCACCGCCCTGCTGGGCCACTACGCGGCGCTGGGCGAGAAGAAGGTCAACGCCCTGACCCTGCTGGTGAGCGTGCTGGACACCACCCTGGACACCCAGGTGGCGTTGTTCGTCGACGAACAGACCCTGGAAGCAGCCAAGCGCCATTCCTACCAGGCCGGTGTGCTGGAAGGCCGCGACATGGCCAAGGTGTTTGCCTGGATGCGCCCCAATGACCTGATCTGGAACTACTGGGTCAACAACTACCTGCTGGGCAACGAGCCACCGGTGTTCGACATCCTGTTCTGGAACAACGACACCACCCGCTTGCCGGCCGCGTTCCATGGCGACCTGATCGAACTGTTCAAGAACAATCCCTTGGTGCGGGCCAATGCCCTGGAAGTGTGCGGCACGCCGATCGACCTGAAGCAGGTCACTGCCGATATTTATTCTTTGGCCGGCACCAACGACCACATCACACCGTGGCAGTCCTGCTACAAGTCGGCGCAGCTGTTTGGCGGCAAGGTGGAGTTTGTGCTGTCCAGCAGCGGGCATATCCAGAGCATTCTGAACCCGCCGGGCAATCCAAAATCGCGTTACCAGACCAGCGATACGATGCCGGGCAAGGCCCTGGACTGGCAGGAGAACGCCACCAAGCACACCGATTCGTGGTGGTTGCATTGGCAGGCGTGGCAGGCGGAGCGGTCGGGCAAGTTGAAGAAGGCGCCTGCGAACCTGGGCAACAAGACTTATGCAGCGGCGGAAGCGGCGCCGGGCACATACGTTCACGAAAGGTAGGCGGGAATGGGATCAAATGTGGGAGCTGGCTTGCCTGCGATGGCATCAACTCGGTGTGCCTGATACACCGTAGCGTCTGTATCGCAGGCAAGCCAGCTCCCACATTGACCGTGTTCCCGCAGGGAAATAGCGCCACTTTGCAGGGTAAGCCCATGCCGCAACCGTTCATCTTCCGTACCATCGACCTGGATGGCCAAGCCATCCGCACGGCGGTACGCCCGGGCAAGCCTCACTTGACGCCGCTGCTGATTTTCAATGGCATCGGCGCCAACCTTGAGCTGGTGTTTCCGTTCGTCCAGGCCCTGGACCCGGACCTGGAAGTGATTGCCTTTGATGTGCCAGGCGTCGGCGGCTCGTCGACCCCCAGCCGGCCTTATCGCTTTCCCGGCCTGGCCAAACTCACCGCGCGCATGCTCGATTACCTGGACTATGGCCAGGTCAACGCGGTGGGCGTTTCCTGGGGCGGCGCGCTGGCGCAGCAGTTCGCCTATGACTATCCGGAACGCTGCAAGAAGCTGATTCTGGCCGCCACCGCCGCCGGTGCCTTCATGGTGCCGGGCAAGCCGAAGGTCTTGTGGCTGATGGCCAGCCCCCGGCGTTATATCCAACCGTCCCACGTGGTGCGCATTGCACCGATGATCTACGGCGGCTCCTTCCGTCGGGATTCGAAACTGGCCGCCGAACACGCGAGCAAAGTGCGTTCGGCGGGCAAGCTGGGTTACTACTGGCAACTGTTCGCCGGGCTTGGCTGGACCAGCATCCACTGGCTGCACAAGATCAAGCAGCCGACCCTGGTGCTGGCCGGCGACGACGACCCGCTGATCCCGCTGATCAACATGCGTATGCTGGCCTGGCGTATTCCCAACGCCCAATTGCACATCATCGACGACGGCCATCTGTTCCTGATTACCCGGGCCGAGGCCGTGGCGCCGATCATCATGAAGTTTCTCCAGGAGGAACGCCTGAGGGCGGTGATTCACCCGCAACCCGCACTTTAGACGGCGGCGGTCAGGACGACCGCGCCGCGCAACTTGGCCAGAACCGACTATGGTTCTGAATTGGCGTGCTTGTTGATGGCTTGACGAAGGAGTGTTGGCGCATGCGAGAAAGACCCGTATCGAACCCGGTGCCCACACCCGCCGCGTTCATCAATATTGAAAGTGCGATCACCGGCCTGCGCGGCCGGGATTTGCTCTCGACCCTGCGCAGCGTCGCCGCACACGGCTTGCGCAATCCGGTGCACACCGCCCGCCACGCCCTGAAGTTGGGCGGGCAATTGGGCCGCGTGCTGCTCGGGGAAACGGTGCACGAGCCGAACCCGAAGGACAGCCGCTTCGCCGACCCGACCTGGCAGCTCAACCCGTTTTATCGGCGCAGCCTGCAAGCCTACCTGAGCTGGCAAAAACAGACCCGCCACTGGATCGACGACAGCAACCTCAGCGCCGACGACCGGGCGCGGGCGCACTTTGCCTTTGCCCTGCTCAACGATGCGGTGTCGCCATCCAACACCCTGCTCAACCCGCTGGCGATCAAGGAGCTGCTCAACTCCGGCGGCAACAGCGTGGTGCGTGGCGTCAGCAACCTGTTCGACGACCTGCTGCACAACAACGGCTTGCCGCGCCAGGTCACCAAGCAGGCCTTTGAAGTCGGCAAGACGGTGGCCACCACACCCGGTTCGGTGGTGTTTCGCAATGAACTGCTGGAGCTGATCCAGTACAAGCCCATGAGCGAAAAACAGTACGCCAAGCCGCTGCTGGTGGTGCCGCCGCAAATCAACAAGTACTACATTTTCGACCTGAGCCCGAACAACAGCTTCGTCCAGTTCGCCCTGAAAAATGGCCTGCAAGTGTTTATGGTCAGCTGGCGCAACCCGGATGTACGCCACCGCGAATGGGGCTTGTCCACCTACGTCGCGGCTTTGGAAGAAGCGCTGAACGTAACCCGCGCAATCACCGGCGCCCGTGAGGTCAACCTGATGGGCGCCTGCGCCGGTGGCCTGACCATCGCCGCGCTGCAAGGCCATCTGCAGGCCAAGCGCCAGCTGCGCCGCATCTCCAGCGCCAGCTACCTGGTGAGCCTGCTGGACAGCCAGATCGACAGCCCCGCCACCCTGTTCGCCGACGAACAGACGCTGGAAGCCGCCAAGCGCCGCTCTTACCAGCAAGGCGTACTCGACGGCCGGGACATGGCCAAGGTATTCGCCTGGATGCGTCCCAACGACCTGATCTGGAACTACTGGATCAACAATTACCTGCTGGGCAAGGAACCGCCGGCCTTCGACATCCTGTACTGGAACAACGACAACACCCGCCTGCCCGCCGCGCTGCACGGCGACTTGCTGGACTTCTTCAAGCACAACCCGCTGAGCCATCCCGGCGGCCTGGAGGTGTGCGGCACGCCCGTCGACTTACAGAAAGTCACGGTGGACAGTTTCAGCGTGGGCGGCATCAACGACCACATCACGCCGTGGGACGCGGTGTACCGCTCCACCCAGCTGCTGGGCGGCGACAAGCGCTTCATTCTGTCCAACAGCGGGCATGTCCAGAGCATCCTCAACCCGCCGGGCAACCCCAAGGCCAACTACGTCGAGAACCTCAAGCTGAGCAGCGACCCGCGCGCCTGGTACTACGACGCCAATCATGTCGAGGGCAGCTGGTGGCCCAACTGGCTGGCGTGGATCCAGCAGCGCTCCGGTGTACAGCGCGAAACACTGACCGCCCTGGGCAACCAGAATTACCCACCGATGGAAGCGGCGCCGGGCACCTATGTGCGAGTCCGCTGAGCCCCACGACGACTTTAAGAAGACTGGATGAAGACCCGCGACCGTATCCTTGAATGTGCCTTGCAGTTGTTCAACCACAAGGGCGAGCCGAACGTGTCGACCATGGAGGTGGCCAATGAAATGGGGATCAGCCCCGGCAATCTCTATTACCACTTCCATGGCAAGGAACCGTTGGTGCTCGGTCTGTTCGAGCGCTTTCAAAACGAATTGGCGCCGTTGCTCGATCCGCCGGAAGACGCACAACTGGCGGCCGAGGATTACTGGCTGTTCCTGCACCTGATCGTGGAGCGCATGGCGCACTATCGGTTTCTGTTCCAGGACCTGTCGAACCTGGCGGGCCGCTTGCCGAAACTGGCCAAGGGCATCCGCAACCTGCTGACGGCGCTCAAGCGCACGCTGGCCTCGTTGCTGGCCCGCCTCAAGACGGATGGGCAACTGGTCAGTGAAACCCAGGCGCTGGGGCAGTTGGTGGAACAGATCACCATGACCTTGCTGTTTTCCCTGGACTACCAGCGGATTCTCGACCGAGCAGGTGAGGTGCGGGTGGTGGTGTACCAGATCATGATGCTGGTGGCCCCGCATCTGCTGGTGCCGGCGAGGCTGGCGACAGAGAGGTTGGCGCTGCGCTACCTGGACGACGCGGACTAAAATGTGGGAGCGGGCTTGCTCGCGAAAGCGGAGTGTCAGTCAGCACATGTGTGACTGATCCACCGCTTTCGCGAGCAAGCCCGCTCCCACATTGGATTTGTGTTGTTCTGTAGATTCCATAAAAAACGCCCGACCTTCGCAGGCCGGGCGTTTTTATGTGTCCCGTAAAAATCAGGACTGACTGGTAGGCGTCGGGGTTGCCGGCGTTGCAGTCGGGGTAGCAGCAGGCGTCGGTGGCGTGACCGAGTTGGTCGCCGGCGCTGCAGTTGCAGGCTTGGCCGCTACCGCTGGCTTCGGCGCTGCTGGCTTTTTGGCTACGGCAGGCTTCTTCGCCGCAGCCGGTTTTGCAGCTGGCTTGGCCGCTGCAGGTTTTGCAGCCGCAGGCTTGGCGGCGGGTTTGGCAGCAACCGGCTTGGCTGCAGGTTTCGCAGCGGCTGGCTTGGCAGCAGGTTTGGCGGCAGCGGTTTTCGCCGCTGGCTTGGCTGCTGCTTTTGCTGCCGGCTTGGCTGCAGGTTTCGCCGCAGGTTTTGCAGCTGCTTTAGCGGCCACTGGTTTAGCGGCAGGCTTGGCGGCCGGTTTAGCCGCTGCGGTTTTCGCCGCAGGCTTGGCAGCCGGTTTTGCAGCAGCTTTGGCCGGCGCTTTGGCGGCTGGCTTGGCTGCCGGTTTGGCGGCGGCCTTGACCAGCGGTTTAGCGGCGGTTTTAGCAGCAGGCTTGGCCGCGGCAGTTTTTGCGGCAGGCTTGGCAGCCGGTTTAGCCGCTGCAGTTTTAGCCGCAACTGGCGCAGCTTTCAGGCCGGTGAGTTTTTCGATTTGTCTGGTCAAGGTATCGACCTTGCTGTGCAGCGCTTTCACTTCAGTACGGCTAGGTACGCCGAGTCGCGAAATGGCACTGTTCAGGCGCTTGTCAAAAGCCCCTTCCAGTTCGCCCCACTTGTCGCTGATACGTGATTTGGCAGAACCGGCGGAAGCCTTTGCCGCATCGACTTGTTTACCCACTGTGCTCTTGGTCAACTTCTCGGCCTTCTCGCCGTCCTTAACCAAAGTCTCGAAGTATTTACCGCCGTCACTGCTCACCTTCGAGTACACGCCTAAACCGGCCAGCCAGATCTTGCGGGAGTATTTTTCAACTTCCCCGATCCACGAGCTGCCTTCTTTATCAGTAGTCTTTTTACCAGCCATCCCGTTGTCTCCTTAGTGTTTACGCGCGACACGTTCGAGCAATGCCGTCAGCTCATCGAGCTTAGCAGAGAGTGTCTCCACGTCATGTTTAGACGGAATGCCGATCCGATTCAAGGCACTTCCAACACGACTATCAAAAGCGCTTTCAACTTTATCCAGTTGCACTTCGACTCGACCTTTGATGCCGAAGACTTCGCTCTTGACTTGATCAATCTGACTGTTGGCTGCATCAAGTTGTTCAATCACAACTTTTTTGCCTTTACTTTCAACATGTTGACCAGTCTTAACCAGCTCTTTGAAGTACTCGGCGCCCTCGCTTCCGACCTTGGCGTAAGCCCCCAAACCGGCCAGCCAGATCTTGCGGGCATAGGATTTAACGTCAGTCAGGGCGTTAGTTCCGGTAGCAATTTTTTTCTTCAAAATAACTTTGGCCATGGTGCACCTCACGCATAAAGGGGGGAGGAACTGCCCACAGAAGTTGGGGGCTTGGGCACAAAGTAGGCAGAAAAATTAGAATCGGCACCCTAAGAAGGTCGCAAATCAGGCCAGGGCTTTATCCAGTGCCTTCTCGATTTCGGACTTGATGGTGCCACTCATGGCCGACATCAACAGACCCAGCTCGACTTCAATCCGCAGGGAATCTTCCGCCACTTTCACGGTGCCTTTAACGCCCGAACGTTTGAGGTTCAGTGTGTCGCCGGCCCAGGAAGACTCCAGGCCATATTGCTCCTTGAGTTTGCTCGCCAACTTGTCGGCTTTTTCTCGGGCAGCGTCTTTGCCCAGTGTGTGGGCACGTTCAACCTGTATACGGGCCATTTGAATGACTCCTCGTTATAGAGACTTGTCGACCCGCCATGCGGCAAAAGGTCTCGGTGACCACCTATCTTACCTTCAGCCTTGCCAAGACAAAGCATGCCTTGGGGATTAGAATGCCCCCATTCTCTTTTGGTGACAGCGATATGACTGATCAGCGCAAAGGCAGCGATGCCGAACCCACCACTCACTTCGGCTTCAAGAACGTCCCGGAAAGCCAGAAAGCGGAAAAAGTCGCCGAGGTGTTCCACTCGGTCGCCGCCAAGTACGACTTGATGAACGACGTGCTCTCCGGCGGCATGCACCGCCTGTGGAAGCGCTTCACCATTGAGTTGTCGGGTGTACGCACCGGCAACCGTGTGCTGGATATCGCAGGCGGCACGGGCGACCTGGCCGCCAAGTTCTCCAAGCTGGTGGGCCCCACCGGGCAGGTGGTACTGGCCGACATCAACGGCTCGATGCTCAAGGTCGGTCGTGATCGCCTGCTGGACAAAGGTGTGGCGGGCAATATCGAGTTCGTCCAGGCCGACGCTGAAAAGCTGCCGTTCCCGGACAACCACTTCGACTGCGTGACCATCGCCTTCGGCCTGCGTAACGTGACCCACAAGGAAGACGCACTGCGCTCGATGCTGCGCGTACTCAAGCCCGGCGGTCGCCTGCTGGTGCTGGAGTTCTCCAAGCCGACCAACGCACTGATGTCCAAGGTCTACGACACCTACTCGTTCGCCTTCATGCCGTTGATGGGCAAGCTGATCACCAATGACGCCGAAAGCTACCGCTACCTGGCCGAATCGATCCGCATGCACCCGAACCAGGAAACCCTGAAGTCGATGATGGTAGAGGCCGGTTTCGACCGCGTGACCTACCACAACATGACCTCGGGCATCGTCGCCCTGCACCGCGGCATCAAGCCCTGATGCTGTTCGCAGGCCTTCTCGCCAGCGTCGAACACGGCCTCAACCGTGTACTGCGCCTGGACAGCACCGCCCTGGCACGGCTGGCGCACCTGAACGGCAGGATCATCGCCGTCGACTGCACCAGCCCCGCCTTGCAGCTGTTTATCCTGCCCAGCGATGAAGGCCTGTTGCTGGCGTCCCACTGGGCCGCCGACGCCGACTGCACCCTGCGTGCTTCCGGCTCAAGCCTGCTGCGCCTGGCCCTGAGCCGGGACAAGACGGCGATCCTCCACGGCCCGGACGTGGAACTTGAAGGCGACAGCGCGGTGCTGATGGACCTGGCCGCCGTGCTGCAAGACCTGGAACTGGACTGGGAATACGAGCTGTCACGTTGGCTCGGCCCGGTGGCCACCCAACTGATCAGCGGTCATCTGCGCAGCCGTACGCGCTGGTACCAGCAGGGTTTCGCCAGCCTGAACCAGAACCTCGCCGAATACCTGAGCGAAGAATCGCGCACCCTGGTCGGACAACGGGAAGCGGAAGCGCGCTTTCGCGAACTCGACCAGGCCAAACTCGACCTGGAACGACTTGAGGCGCGCTTCGAGCGCCTGAGCCGCTCCCTTGATTCAAGCGATAACGCATGAAGCTGCTCGCCGTCCGCCGTTTGTTTCGTATCCAGCGCGTCGTAATCCGCTACCGCCTCGATGACCTGCTGTTCGCCCTGCCGCTGCCGTGGTTTCTGCTGGCGGTGCGCTATGTGCTGCCGTGGCGCTGGTTCCCGCGCAAGACCCTCGAGCTGAGCCGTGGCGCGCGCCTGCGCCTGGCGTTGCAGGACCTGGGGCCGATCTTCATCAAGTTCGGGCAGATCCTCTCCACCCGCCGCGACCTGTTGCCCGAAGACATCGCCGACGAACTGATGCTGTTGCAGGACCGCGTGCCGCCGTTCGACTCGCAACTGGCAGTCACGCTGATTGAAGAACAGCTGGGCAAGAAGATCAGCGAAGTCTTCAGCCGCTTCGACATCGCGCCGCTGGCCTCGGCCTCGGTGGCCCAGGTGCATGCCGCGCAACTGAAAAGCGGCGAAGAAGTGGTGGTGAAGGTGATCCGCCCGGGCCTCAAGCCGATCATCGGCCAGGACCTGGCGTGGCTGTTCATCCTTGCCCGCGCCGCCGAGCGCTTTTCTGCCGATGCACGCCTGCTGCACCCGGTGGACGTGGTGCTGGACTACGAAAAAACCATCTACGACGAACTCGACCTGCTGCGCGAAGCGGCCAACGCCAGCCAGCTCAAGCGCAACTTCGAAGGCTCGCAGCTGCTGTACGTGCCGCAAGTCTATTGGGACTGGTGCCGCCCGAAAGTGCTGGTCATGGAGCGCATCTACGGCGTGCAGGTCACCGACCTCGCGACCCTGGCCGACCAGCGCACCGACATGAAGATGCTTGCCGAGCGCGGCGTGGAGATTTTCTTCACCCAAGTGTTCCGCGACAGCTTCTTCCACGCCGACATGCACCCCGGCAACATTTTCGTCAGCACCGTGAACCCGTGGAGCCCGCAGTACATTGCGATCGACTGCGGCATCGTCGGCAGCCTGACCCCGGAAGACCAGGATTACCTGGCGCGCAACCTGTTCGCTTTCTTCAAGCGTGATTACCGCCGCGTGGCGCAGTTGCACATCGATTCGGGCTGGGTGCCGGCCGAAACCAAGCTCAACGAATTCGAAGCGGCGATCCGCACTGTGTGCGAGCCGATCTTTGAAAAACCGTTAAAGGATATTTCCTTCGGTCAGGTGCTGATGCGTCTGTTCCAGACGGCGCGGCGCTTCAATATGGAAGTGCAGCCGCAGTTGGTACTGTTGCAAAAGACCCTGCTGAACATCGAAGGCCTGGGCCGCCAGCTGTACCCGGACCTCGACCTGTGGAACACCGCCCAGCCGTTCCTCGAGCGCTGGATGCGGGACCGTATCAGCCCGAAAACCCTGCTGGGCAACCTGCAAAGCCAGGTCGAGCAACTGCCGCACCTGGCTAACATGACCCGTGACCTGCTGGAGCGCATGTCCCAGCCCCACGCCCAGGACCCGGCACCGCCGTGGCACAAGCGCAAGGACGACTGGTTCCTGCGCCTGCTGGGCGCCGCGCACCTGGTGGGCGGTACGATACTGGCCGCCGGCGGGCCGTTGAATGAACTGGGCCACTGGCCGGCCGGCATCATGGTCGCGGTGGGCGTGTATCTGATCGTGCGTCGATAGCCAATCCGGTTATACACTGTCGCAAATTGCCGGAGCCGAAAATGAAAGACTGGCTGGACGAGATCAAGTGGGACAGTGACGGCCTGGTGCCGGCCATTGCCCAGGACTACAAGACCGGGCGCGTGCTGATGATGGCCTGGATGAACCGCGAGGCCCTGAGCCTGACCGCCGCCGAGAACCGCGCCATCTACTGGTCACGTTCCCGTGGCAAACTGTGGCGCAAGGGCGAAGAGTCCGGGCACGTGCAAACCCTGCATGAGATGCGCATCGACTGCGATGCCGATGTGGTGATCCTCAAGGTCGAGCAGATCGGCGATATCGCCTGTCACACCGGCCGTCACAGCTGCTTCTACCGCGTGTTCCAGAACGGCGAGTGGAAGACCGTCGAGCCCGTGCTCAAAGACCCGCACGCTATCTATTCGGCAGGACACTGAACATGAGCGATACCCTCAACCGTGTGGCCCAGGTGCTGGAAGACCGCAAAGGCGCGGACGCCGACAGCTCCTACGTCGCCAGCCTGTACCACAAGGGTCTGAACAAGATCCTGGAAAAACTCGGCGAAGAATCCGTCGAGACGATTATTGCGGCCAAGGACGCGCAAATCAGCGGCGACTGCAGCGACGTGATCTACGAAACTGCCGACTTGTGGTTCCACAGTCTGGTCATGCTCGCCCAACTGGGGCAGCATCCACAGGCAGTGCTTGATGAACTGGACCGTCGCTTCGGCTTGTCCGGGCATGCCGAAAAGGCCTCGCGCCCGTCCGCCTGACCAACTTTTACAGAGGAATTGCAGCATGGGCATTTTTGACTGGAAACACTGGATCGTCATTCTTGTGGTCGTTGTGCTGGTGTTCGGCACCAAGAAACTGAAAAACCTCGGCACCGACGTCGGTGAATCGATCAAGGGCTTTCGCAAGGCCATGAACGACGACGAAAAGCCTGCCGACCCGGCCGTCAATCCGGTGCCACCGGCGCAGCCTGTACACCCGCAGGCCACTCAGCCGATCACTGAACGTCGCACCTTCGACGTGCAGGCCGAGCACGTCAAAGAGCAGAACCAAAAAGACTCGTGAGTACTGAATAATGTTTGGTATCAGCTTCTCTGAACTGCTGCTCGTCGGCCTCGTGGCCCTGCTGGTACTGGGGCCGGAACGCCTGCCCGGTGCCGCGCGCACGGCCGGCCTGTGGATCGGGCGCCTGAAACGCAGTTTCAACGCCATCAAACAGGAAGTTGAACGGGAAATCGGCGCCGACGAGATTCGCCGGCAACTGCACAACGAACACATTCTGTCGTTGGAGCAGGAGGCACGGAAGATTCTCTCGCCGGTGCAGGAAACGCCCAAGCCGGTCGAGCCTGTGGCCGAGCATTCGATTGCTCCGCCCGCCGCACCCGCGCCTGCACCGGTCGCTGAACCCGTGCACGCCGTCGAGCCTGCGCCCACTGCGCCCGTGACCCCGACCGAACCCGCGCCGACACCTGCCGTGTCGCCCGCGCCCCACGACCCTACATTGCCGCCGCGAGCCCCATGAGCGCTGATAAACCGGAAACCGACCAGCACATGCCACTGGTCTCGCACCTCACCGAGTTGCGCACCCGCCTGCTGCGCTGTGTCGCGGCGATCTTCATCATCTTTGCCGGGCTGTTTGCCTTCACCCAGCAGATCTACACCTTCGTCTCCACGCCGCTGCGCGACTACTTGCCGGCTGGCGCGACGATGATCGCCACCGACGTGTCGTCACCGTTCCTCACGCCGTTGAAGCTGACGATGATGGTTTCGCTGTTCCTGGCGATCCCGGTGATCCTGCATCAGATCTGGGGCTTTATCGCGCCGGGCCTGTACAAGCATGAAAAACGCATCGCCGTGCCGCTGCTGGTGTCGAGCATCCTGCTGTTCTATACCGGGATGGCTTTTGCCTACTTCCTGGTGTTCCCGCTGATCTTCAAGTTCTTCGCCGCCGCTACGCCGGCCGGTGTGGAAATGATGACCGACATCACCAGCTACCTCGACTTCGTGATGACGCTGTTCTTCGCCTTTGGCGTGGCCTTCGAAATCCCGGTGGCCGTGGTGCTGCTGGTGTGGATCGGCGTGGTCGACGTCAAATACCTGAAGAAGATCCGCCCCTACGTGATCATCGGCTGCTTCGTGGTCGGCATGATCCTGACCCCGCCGGACATCTTCTCCCAGACCCTGCTGGCCGTACCCATGTGGATGCTGTTCGAGATTGGCATCCTGTTTGGCAGCCTGGTGAGCAAGCGTGGCGATCACCCCGATGACCAACCCGCCGACGACGACCAGCCGCCAGCGACCCAGCCGTGAACCTGCTGCTGCTTGAGGAGGCCGACTTTATCGCGGCCGACCGGGTGGTGCTGCGTGATCGGCGCCTGGTGCATATGCAGGAAGTCCACCGTGCCGCCGTAGGCGACAGCCTGCGGGTCGGACGCATCGGCGGTTTGATGGGCAACGCGCAGTTGCTGCGCCTGGAAGCCCGGGAAGCCGAGCTGGAAGTCACCTTCGACCAGCCGCCGCCGGCCAAACTGCCCCTGACCCTGCTGCTGGCCCTGCCCCGTCCGAAAATGCTGCGCCGGGTTCTGCAAACCGTGGCGTCCATGGGCGTGCCGCGAGTGGTGCTGGTGAACAGCTATCGCGTGGAAAAAAGCTTCTGGCAGACGCCGTTCCTGGAGCCGGAAGCGATTCGCGAGCAATTGATCCTCGGCCTGGAACAGGCCCGGGACACGATGCTGCCCGAGATCGTGATCGAAAAGCGCTTCAAGCCATTCGTCGAAGACCGCCTGCCCGCCATGGCGCAAGGCACCCTCGGGCTGATTGGTCACCCTGGCGACTATCCGCCCTGCCCTCGCGGGCTGGATGAGCCGGTCACCCTGGCGATCGGGCCGGAAGGCGGCTGGATTCCCTACGAGGTGGACCTGCTGGCCAAGGCCGGGTTGCAGCCGGTGCAACTCGGCGCGCGCATCCTGAGAGTCGAAACCGCCGTCACCGCGCTGCTCGCCCGCCTTTTCTAACACCGCCCTCTCCTGTAGGAGCGAGCTTGCTCGCGAAAAACTCAAGGACACCGCGCTCACTCAGAATGCCCGCGTTATCGTTGACGACCTTCGCGAGCAAGCTCGCTCCTACAGAAACATCCGAATCTGCCGATACGCTCTGAATAAGTCCAAGCCTTGTTCCAGGGGAGTTCGCAGCATGTATCGTTGGTTAGCCGAGAAACTGGGGAATGTCAGCGTCAACCGCAAGCTGAGCATAGGCTTCGGCCTGGTATTGGTCCTGACCCTATTGATCACCTTCACCGGCTGGACCGGCCTCAGCGGCGTGATCAGCCGTGGCGACAAGCTGGGCTACATCTCCAGCCTCAACGGGCTGACCAAGGACCTGCGCCTGGCGCGACTGGACTTCGAAATGCGCCGTGGCGAACAAGGCACCAGCGCGGTCAACGACCTGATCACCCAGCTGGACAGTGGCCTGAAAACCGCCGCAGACCTGATCGAGCAACCCGACGACAAGCTCGTGGTAGAGCAGCAACAGGATGCCTTGGGCCAATACAAAAAAGCCTTCGGCGCCATGGTGCAGGCCGGCCTCAAGCGTGAAGGCGCCCGCAGCAAACTGGGCGATACCGCCGACAACGCCGTCGCAAAAATCAACGAAGTGGAAAAATCCCTGCTGCAAGGCGACAGCGTCACCCTGTTCAACAGCGTGGTCGACCTGAGCAAACTGATCCAGCAAGCGCGCTTCCAGGTGCGCGGCTACACCTACAGTGGCAAGGTCGAGGCCGAACAACCGGCGCTGGATGCCATCGACAACGCCCTGAAGAAAATCACCGACCTCAACGACCAGTTGCCCGAGCAATACCGGGCCAACCTGCAAGAGGCGAGCGTCTCGCTGCAGGCCTACCGCGCCGCCGTGAGCCAGTACCGCGACTCTCAGGTGGCCAGTGCCGCCGCGATGAAAATCATGGGCGAGCAGGGCGATATCCTGCTCGACCGCAGTAACAAACTCACCACTTCGCAAACCGTGGTGCGTGATACCGATGCCGCCCACGCCAAGAACCTGCTGTTACTGGCCACCGCCCTCGCGCTGGCGTTTGGTGTACTCGCCGCCTGGGCCATTACCCGGCAGATCGTGATTCCACTGAACCAGACCCTCAAAGTCGCCGAGCGCGTGGCGTCCGGCGACCTGAGCCACAACCTGATCTCCCTGCGCCAGGATGAACTGGGGCAGCTGCAACGGTCGATGCAAAGCATGACCGTGGGCCTGCGGGAGCTGATTGGCGGTATCAGCGACGGCGTCACCCAGATCGCCAGTGCCGCCGAGCAGCTATCGGCCGTTACCGAGCAGACCAGCGCCGGGGTCAACAGCCAGAAGGTCGAGACCGACCAGGTGGCCACCGCCATGAACGAAATGGCCGCTACCGTGCAGGAAGTCGCCCGTAACGCTGAAGAAGCCTCGGAAGCCGCCGTAGCCGCCGACCAACAGGCCCGTGAAGGCGACAAGGTGGTCGGCGAGGCCATCGCCCAGATCGAGCGCCTGGCCAGCGAGGTGGGCAACTCCACCGAAGCCATGGGCCATCTCAAGCGTGAGAGCGACAAGATCGGCAGTGTGCTGGACGTCATCAAGTCGGTGGCCCAGCAAACCAACCTGCTGGCCCTTAACGCAGCGATTGAAGCGGCGCGCGCCGGTGAGGCCGGACGCGGTTTTGCGGTGGTTGCCGATGAAGTGCGCAGCCTGGCCCAGCGGACGCAGAAGTCCACCGAGGAAATCGAAGAGTTGATCGTCGGCCTGCAAAGCGGCACCCAGCAGGTGGCGACCATCATGGACAACAGTCGCGGCCTGACCGACAGCAGCGTCGAGCTGACCCGTCGGGCCGGCAACGCCCTGGAGAACATCACCCGTACCGTCTCGGCGATCCAGGCGATGAACCAGCAGATCGCCACCGCCGCCGAGCAGCAAAGCGCCGTGGCCGAAGAGATCAACCGCAGCGTGCTCAACGTGCGGGACGTTTCCGAACAAACCTCGGCGGCCAGCGAAGAAACTGCGGCTTCCAGTGCCGAGCTGGCGCGCCTGGGGGTTTACCTGCAAAGCCTGGTAGGTCGCTTCAAGGTCTGACCCGCTTGCGGCGGCCATCAGGGCCGCCGCTCCGACAATATGTGAAATTTCCTACGCGTTTTTCAGGTCGTGGATCACACACCTGGCGCCGAATAAAAGTAGCGTTTCAACTCCCCTGACCATTGTTGGCCGGACGCTTGAGACGCTCCTTTTGATTCGTTGGAGGTTCACCATGTTTCGTCCACTGACCCGCCTGCTCGGAAACATCAGCATCAGCCTCAAACTTGCCCTGGGCTTTGGCCTGGTGCTCAGCCTCAGCCTGATCATCGCCTCTACCGGCTGGCAAGCCTTGAGCGCATCCCTCGAGCGCTCCCAAAAACTCACGCTGCTCTCGCAATTGGCAGTCGTCGGCGAAGAGTTGCGCGCTGATCGCATCGTCTATCGCACCCTTAACGACCCGGCCAGCCTGTCCAAAATAGAGCTGCACATGGACAAGATCGACCAGTTCCTGGTGGATCTTTCCCCGCGATTTACCGACCCGGTCAACCAACAACAGCTGCAGGAAAGCCGACGCTTCGTCACCAGTTTCAAGACCGCCTTAAGCGGCCTGGAGGGGCTGATCAAGCAACGTGAAAACGCCCGTGAACAGCTCAAGCGCAGCTCAGTCCAGAGCAGTGACAGCCTCTCTGAACTGTCGAGCAACCTGCCCAATCAAGACGATGAAAAGGCTCTCGATGCCGTGGAACAATTGCGCCAGGCCCTGG
Source organism: Pseudomonas sp. P7779 (assembly GCF_013386315.1). Taxonomy (NCBI): domain Bacteria; kingdom Pseudomonadati; phylum Pseudomonadota; class Gammaproteobacteria; order Pseudomonadales; family Pseudomonadaceae; genus Pseudomonas; species Pseudomonas sp. P7779. Next base: position 19,021 of record NZ_JACARZ010000002.1, read on the forward strand.
AACAAGCCGAAGACCGCGCCCAGAGCCCCGCCTGGGCCGCTGCGTCATTGGACGCCTATGCCAAGGACGTGAGTGATGCGCTACTGGCCCTGGATGGCGCCCAGGCAGCGGTAGGCGCGCTGCCGGTTGACGCCAGCGCCCTGAAAAAAGTCCTGCTCGACTTTCGGACTCACCTGACACGCCTCAAGGACGCCCAACTCAGCGCCGAAACCACCCAGAACCAGCTTGAACAGTGGCTGGATCAATTGCTCACGGAAAGCGACCTGCTGAGCCAGGACCAGACCGCCAAGCGTGACAACGAAGCCAGCCTCGCCCGCACCCTGCTGCTCAACGTTACTGCAGCGGCGCTGTTGCTCGGCGTCGTGGCCGCCTGGTTGATCGCCGGCCAGATCGTCGCGCCGCTGCGCCAGGCCCTGTCCGTGGCCAACCGGATCGCCGAAGGTGACCTGAGCCACGACATCCAGGCCTCGCGCCAGGATGAACTGGGGCAGTTGCAGCGCAGCATCGGGCAAATGACCCTCAACCTGCGGGGCTTGATCAGCGGCATCGGCGACAGCGCCCAGCAGATCGCCAGCGCCGCCGAGCAACTCTCGGCGGTCACCGAGCAAACTCGCGACGGGGTCGACGGCCAGAAGCAGGAAACCGAACAGGTGGCCACCGCCATGAACGAGATGCTCGCCACCTCCCAGGAAGTTGCGCGCCATGCCGAGCAAGCGTCGCTGGCTGCTGCCGAGGCCGACCGGCAGGCGGGCCAGGGCGATCAGGTGGTGGCTGAGGCCATTACCCACATCGAGCACCTGGCTCAGGAGATGGCTCGTTCAAGCCAGGCCATGCAAGGCCTGCAACAGGAAAGCCGGAAGATCGGCAGCGTGCTGGAAGTGATCAAGTCGGTATCGGAACAGACCAACTTGCTGGCCCTCAACGCCGCGATTGAGGCGGCTCGCGCAGGCGAAGCCGGCAGGGGGTTTGCCGTGGTCGCCGATGAAGTGCGCAGCCTGGCACAACGCACCCAGCAGTCGGCCGAGGAAATCGAGGAGTTGATCAGCGGCCTGCACCGGGGCACGCAGCAGGTCGCGGACATTATGGACAACAGTCGCAGCCTCACCGACAACAGCGTGCAACTGACCCGCCGCGCAGGAGAGGCTCTGGCTGGCATCACCCGTACCGTGTCAGTGATTCAGGAGATGAACCCGCAGATTGCCGCTGCCGCCGAGGAACAAACCGCGGTCGCCGAGGAGATCAACCGCAGCGTGTTGAAGGTCAAGGATGTATCGGAACAGACCTGGGCCGCGAGTCAGGACACTGCGGCGGCCAGTGTCGAACTGGCGCGCCTGGGGGCGGATTTGCAGGTGTGGGTGGGCAAGTTCAAGGTCTGAAAAAACCCAACCTGTGGCGAGGGAGCTTGCTCCCGCTGGAGTGCGCAGCGCTCNNGCTCCCTCGCCACAAGAAGCATTCCCACGCATTTATAGAACCTGGCGCAGGAAGGCTTGGGCGCGAGGGTCCTTCGGCGCATCGAAGAATTGCGCCGGGGCGGCGTCCTCCAACAGTTTGCCGTGATCGAAGAACAGCACCCGATCAGCCACTTCCCGGGCAAAGCCCATTTCATGGGTGACGCAGACCATGGTCATGCCTTCCAGGGCCAGGGTCTTCATCACGTCCAGCACTTCACCGACCATTTCCGGGTCCAGGGCCGAGGTGGGCTCGTCAAACAGCATCACCTTGGGCTCCATCGCCAGCGCGCGGGCAATCGCGACGCGTTGCTGCTGGCCACCGGAAAGCCGCGACGGGAACTCGTGGGCTTTCTGGGCAATGCCGACTTTCTCCAGGAGCGCCAGGGCCTTGGCCTCGCGCTCTTTCTTGCCGCGCTTGCGCACGACTTTTTGCGCCAGGCAGAGGTTTTCCAGCACGGTCATGTGGGGGAACAGGTTGAAGTGCTGGAACACCATGCCGACTTCACGGCGATAGGCGTTCACGTCGGTCTTCGGGTCTGCCAGTTGCAGGCCGTCGATGCTTACCGAGCCGGAATCGAATTCCTCCAGGCCGTTAAGGCAGCGCAGGAACGTCGACTTGCCGGAACCGGACGGGCCGATCACCACCAGCACTTCACCCCTGGCCACCTGCGTGGTCACGTTATCCACCGCGCGCACGACGTGGCCACGGGTGTCGAAGACTTTTACCAGATCGCGGACTTCAATCACTTTGCGCGAGCCTCCGCTCAAGCCGGCTGGCGATTTTCGACAGCGGCAGGTTGATCAGCAGGTACAGGCCTGCGACGCAGAACAGGATTTCGAACGGCGAGAACGAGGTGGTGATGACCTCGCGGCCGCTTTTGAGCAGCTCGGTAATCGCGATCACCGACACCAGGGATGTGTCCTTGACCAGGCTGATAAATTGCCCGGCCAGGGGCGGCAGCACGCGCTTGAAGGCTTGCGGCAACACCACGTGGCGCATCGACTGGCCAGCACTGAGCCCCAGGGAGCGGGCTGCCTCATTCTGCCCACGGGCAATCGACTGCACGCCGGCACGGATGATTTCCGCCACATACGCGCCGGTAAACAGTGACAGCGCGGCGATCCCGGCGAATTCCCGGGACAGGTTGAGCACCGTGCCGATAAAGAAATAGAAAATGAAGATCTGCACCAACAACGGCGTACCGCGTACCAGTTCGACGTAGATCGTCGACAGATCGCGTAAAGTCGGGTTGTTCGACAGGCGACACAATCCGGTCGCCAGGCCGATCAACAGTCCCAGCACCCCGGACACCACCGATAGCCACAACGTAGTCCACAAGCCCCACAGCAGAGGGCCCGCAGCCCAATGCCGGGTGACGCCGATCACATCGCCCTCGGCCACGTCATCGCCCTTGGCCACTTGCAGGCTGTTCTCGGCCACGGTCAGGTGCTGCTCGTTGCCCTCGTCATTACGCAGGGTGACTTCAGCCACATCGCCCTTGCGCACCAGCTCGCTGACGGTGGAAATGTCCGACGCCCGCTGGGATTCTTCGGCCTGGTAGACGAAGTACTGCGGCACGCGGTTCCAGCGCCATTCGTAGGACATCAGCGAGGTGGCGTAATACAACGCGCCGGCCAGGCCGACCAGCACCAGCACCGTCAGCAGGTGCCAGGGCCATTGGGCTTTTTTCTGTTTCATTTCAGGTTCCGGGATGTGTATCGCCTGGCAGGCCCTATTCGCGAGCAAGCCCGCTCCCACATTTCGACCGCGATCTAATGTGGGAGCGGGCTTGCTCGCGAAGGGCTCGACTCGGTATTAAGCCAACCTTATTCCATGTCCTTGAGCCACTCAGAGCTCTTGAACCACTTGTCATGGATGCGATCGTAGGTGCCGTCGTTGCGGATCTGGTGCAGGAAGTTATTGATGAAGTTGATGCTGTCGTAGTCGCCCTTCTTCAGGCCGAACGCCAGGGGTTCAAAGGTGAACGGCTGATCAAGGAACACCAGTTTGCCGGCGCCGACCTTGTTCACGGCCACCACGTTGTACGGGGCGTCATAGACGAAGGCGTCAGCCTTGCCGTTGACCACGTCCAGAACAGCTTCCTGCTCGTTGTCATAGCCGTGGTACTTGGCTTTGGAGATCAGCTTCTTGGCCACCATCTCGCCGGTGGTGCCGAGCTTGGAGGTCAGGCGGTATTTCTCGTCATTCAGGTCTTTGTAGGACTTGATGGTGCCCTCCAGCTCCTTGCGGATCAGCAGGGTCTGGCCGACCACGATGAACGGTTCGCTGAAGTTCAGGCGCAGGTTGCGTTCCTGGGTCAGGGTCATGCCGCTGCCGATCATGTCGAACTTGTCGGTCAACAGGGCCGGGATGATGCCGTCGTAACCGGTGGAAATCGGCTCGAACTTCACGCCCATCGACTTGGCCATGGCCTTGAGGATGTCGACTTCAAAGCCGATGATTTCACCGCGTTTGTTGGTCATCTGGAACGGCATGTAGGTCGGGTCCATGCCGACTTTCAGCGTACCGCGCTTGACCGCATCATCGATGGCGCCGGCATGTGCCGCGTTGACCGCCACCAGTGCGGTGACACCCAGCAGCAGCATCGAAAGATACTTTTTCATCATCAAGTCCCCTGAACTCATTTTCTTGTGAGGTCGGCGCGCAAAAGGGCTGCACCATTTCGGGGTGCGATCCTAACTCACTCACCGCCGGGTACAAAGGTTTCGCCGGGATTTGTTGCCAAGGTATGACAGAAAAGCCCCACAACCGTGCAGAGAAAGGCATGGCTAGACACCTCGACCCACGGCCCAGCCAATTGCTTGATGTGTAAGCAGTTATGACTACCAGCCCACTTCCGCCATCCAACCCGAGTCCTTGAACCACTTGTCATGCAGCCGATCGTAGGTGCCGTCCTGGGCCACCTGGTTGAGGAAATGATTGATCCAGTTGAGGCTGTCGTAATCGCCCTTTTTCAAGCCGAACGCCAGGGGCTCGTAGGTGAAGGGTTGCTCCAGCGCCAACAGCGCACTGTTCTGGGGCTTGGTAATGGCGATCAGGTTATACGGCGCATCATGGATAAACGCATCGGCCTTGCCCTCCACCACCTGGCGCACGCCTTCTTCAGGTGTTGGAAAACTGCGCAGCCGTGCAGTGCCGAGAAACCTTTTCGCCGCCGCCTCGCCTGTGGTGCCTTCGGCGGCCACGATCCGGTAACCGGCCTCGTTCAAGTCCTCGATGCTCTGGACCTTGTCGGCCAACCGAGGGTTCAGCAGCACAGTCTGGCCGACGATGATGAACGAGTCGCTGAAATTGAGGGTCAGGTTGCGCTCCTGCGTGACAGTCATGCCGCTGCCGATCAGGTCGAACCGGCTGGCCAGCAGGCCGGGAATCAGGTCGATATACGGTACCGAAACCAGCTCCAGCTTGACCCCCAGCGCCTTGCTCATCTCCCGAAGCAGGTCAATTTCAAACCCGACGATCCGGCCTTTCTTGTCGGTCATCTCAAAGGGCACGTAGGCTGGATTGGTGCCGACTTTCAACACACCTCGCCGAACGGCCTCATCTATGGCCCCGGCATGCGCCAGGTAACCGTGGGAAAATGTGACGATGCCGAGCAGCAGCATCGACAAATACCTTTTGATCATGAAAAAAGCCCCTGTTCCATTAAACACTCCCACACCCGGCCACGCGCAAGTTCGCGTAAGCCGCAGGCTTCGAGTCAGATTTGGGGGGCGATGCTAACCCACTCGCAGGCACGGCAATATGCCTCGGAGAAGGGTCTTTTGTTTCGAAATAACAAGGAGTTAGCGCGATGCAGCAGAAGGGAAAAACAACGTAGGACGGTTATCGCAAACGCCCCCGAGGTGGCACCTCGGGGGCGTCGGAATCAGGCCGGTTGAGCCTGGGACGACAGCGGCTTCAATGGCAGCAATGGCGCATGCGGATCGGCCTTGACCGATTCGCGCCAGGCGCTCAGCCACTCGGCGTGGCCTTCGCTCCAGACCTGCTCGTGCAAGCGTGCCAGGGCGACCGGGTCGCTGAGCAAGGCCAGGCGTTCACCGTTGTTGAGGCCGGCCGGGCCGACTTTCAACGCGTGGCGAACCCGGTCAACACGCAGCCACTCAATCGGCTCCGCCTGCCCGTGACGGGAAGTTGCCAAGGCGCACGCCAGGGCGTTCTGCTGCGGATCGACCACCGCCCGCACAAAACCGTCATTGAGCGCATGCCAACGGTTTTCGTGGGTGTACTTGTCGGTCGACAACAGCGCCTGGGGCGGATTGTATTCCTCGGGGATCAGGAACAGGCTCTCGTCGCGAGACTTGAGGCCCAGTTTGACCCGGCTGGAAATCACCGACACCGGAATCGACAGCATCAGCGAACCGACGATCGGCACCAGCCACCACAGGAAGCTTGGGTTCAACCACACCACCAGCAGCGCCCAGAAGAAGCCGAGCAGGGTCTGTGGACCGTGGCGCTTGACTGCCTCGCTCCATGGCGTGGAGTCGTCGTCACGCTGTGGCGAGTTCCAGGTCGCCGCCCAGCCGAGGAACGCGGCCAGTACGAAACGGGTGTGGAAAATCATCCGCACCGGCGCCAGCAACATGGAGAACAGCATCTCCAGCAGCATCGACAGGGTCACCTTGAACTTGCCGCCGAACTCTTTCGCGCCCTTGGCCCAGATCAGGATGATGCTCAGCAATTTAGGCAGGAACAGCAGCACGATGGTGGTGGAGAACAGCGCCACCGCCTTGTCCGGATGCCATTGTGGCCACAACGGATACAACTGGCGCGGCGCCATGAAGTACTGCGGCTCCATCAGTGTGTTGACCGCCAGCAAGGCCGTGGACAGCACCAGGAAGAAGAACCACAACGGCGCCGACAGGTACGACATCACGCCGGTGAGGAACACCGCACGGTGCACCGGGTGCATGCCTTTTACCAAAAACAGGCGGAAGTTCATCAGGTTGCCGTGGCACCAGCGACGGTCACGCTTGAGTTCGTCCAGCAGGTTCGGCGGCAGCTCTTCGTAGCTGCCCGGCAAGTCGTAGGCAATCCACACGCCCCAGCCGGCACGGCGCATCAGCGCCGCTTCAACGAAGTCGTGAGAAAGAATCGCACCGGCAAACGCACCTTTACCCGGCAACGGCGCCAGGGCGCAGTGCTCGATAAACGGCTTCATGCGGATGATCGCGTTGTGACCCCAGTAGTGGGATTCACCCAGCTGCCAGAAGTGCAGGCCGGCGGTGAACAGCGGGCCGTACACCCGGGTGGCGAACTGCTGCATGCGCGCATACAGGGTATCCATGCCCGACGCACGTGGCGCGGTCTGGATAATCCCGGCATCCGGCGTGGCTTCCATCAGGCGCACCAGGCTGGTCAGGCATTCGCCGCTCATCACGCTGTCGGCGTCGAGCACCACCATGTACTTGTAGTCACCGCCCCAGCGACGGCAGAAGTCGTCGAGGTTGCCGCTCTTGCGTTTGACGCGACGGCGACGGCGGCGATAGAAGATCTTGCCGAAGCCACCGGCTTCGCGGCACACGTCGAGCCAGGCTTGCTGCTCGGCGATGCAGATGTCGGCCTCGTTGCTGTCGCTGAGGACGAAGAAGTCGAAACGGTCCAGGTCACCGGTGGCAGCCACCGATTCGAACGTCGCGCGCAGGCCGGCAAATACCCGGGGCACGTCTTCGTTGCAGATCGGCATGACCAGGGCGGTGCGGGCGTCTTTCGGAATCGGCTCGTCACCGGCACTTTTACCGGAGATACGGTATTTATCGTGACCGGTCAGCAGTTCCAGGAAGCCCATCAGCGCGGTCCAGAAACCGGCCGAGACCCAGCAGAACAGAATCCCGAACAGCACGAGGATGCTGGTTTGCAGGGCGTAAGGCAGTACCTGGGTCGCGGTTTGCAGCAGGGTCTGGTTGCGGATCTCGTCAAAGTCGACGAAGGACCAGCCCTGGTACGGCATGATGCCTTTCATGTACCAGCCGGCAACGATCGTCTGGCCGAGCATCAGCACCAGCAGGATATAGCGACGGATCGAACCGACGGTGCGCCAGCGGGCGGCCGGCAGTACGCGCTCATCCTTCGGCGGGGCCGGTGGATTGGTGCGGCCGGTCAGGCGGCGCCAGCCACGCACCAGGATATTGGTGCGCCACGGCTCAGGCACGACCTTGGTCCGACGGATCGGCGGCGTGGCCTTGAGGCAAACCCGGCCGCTGGCGTCGAGCACCAGCATTTCGGCGTCTTGCAGCTCTTCGGCAGTGTTGAGGGTCAGCCGGGCGCCTACCGATGCCTGGGCAGCGTCGGCAGGTGCGTCGAACGTGGACGATGACAGGCGCTTGTGCAATTCACTGAAGGACTCGCAGCCCGCCAGTTCGGCGCGCTGCTCATCGGTCATCGGTAGATGCGCCAGGTACTCGGCAAGAGTCTCTGGCTGGACTTGAGAATTACTCATCGGCAGGCAACTGATAGCTCCAGGTTTCGGTCAGGACTTGCTCTGTCTTGGCCTGATCCTGGGTAGGGAGTGGTGTGGCTGGGGCAGTCGCTTCCGGCTGCTTGGCGTCCTTGTCCTTGGCGTCTTTCTTGGCCGCTTTCTCGTGCTGCTTGGCCAGGACCTTGTCGGCTTTCAACACTTGGGTCGAAACCTTCTCCGGTTCCGGCTGCACGATGTCCTGAACCAGAGCAGCGCGCATTTCAGTCGGCTTGCCTGCGTCCTTGATCTTCATGCGCAGGGTCAGGCGCCAGCCTTGGGTGTGCGGGTTGTAGCGCACGCTGTTTTCAACGATTTCGGCGTTGTCGCCCACGCTGACCTGACTGCGAACCGGTGCGTCAGCTGGCAGTTTCTTCAGGGACGGGCCCTCGAAGTCCACCAGGTAAGCCACGCTGCCGTCTGGCTGACGGATCAGGTTGGATTGCTTGACGTCGCCGGTGGAACGCAGGGTCTGCTTGACCCAGGCGCTTTCCGGCGAATGGAACTCGGCGTCTTGCAATGTCCAGTGCAGGCGATAGGCAACGTCCAGCGGCTTGCCTGGCTCCGGCAGTGTTTCCGGGCTCCAGAACGCAACGATGTTGTCGTTGGTTTCATCGGCGGTCGGAATCTCTACCAGGTCGACGGAGCCCTTGCCCCAATCGCCTTCAGGCTCGATCCAGGCGCTTGGGCGCTTGTCGTAGTTGTCGTCGAGGTCTTCGTAGTGGCTGAAGTTGCGGCCGCGTTGCAGCAGGCCGAAACCACGCGGGTTTTCCACGGTGAAGTTGCTGACCGACAGGTGTTTGGGGTTGTTCAGTGGGCGCCAGATCCACTCGCCGTTGCCGGCATGGATCGACAGGCCGCTGGAATCGTGCAGCTCGCGACGGTAGTTGAGGACCTTGGACGGCTGGTTGGCGCCGAACAGGAACATGCTGGTCAGCGGGGCGATGCCCAGCTTGGTGACCTTGTCACGCAGGTACATCTGGGATTTGACGTCGACGATGGTGTCGGTACCCGGGCGCAGGATCAGGCGATAAGCGCCGGTTGCCCGCGGCGAATCCAGCAGGGCGTAGATCACCAGTTGTTTCTCACCCGGTTTTGGACGCTCGATCCAGAACTCGGTGAAACGCGGGAATTCTTCGCCGGACGGCAACGCAGTGTCGATCGCCATGCCGCGGGCAGACAGGCCGTAGACCTGGTCCTTGCCCACGACGCGGAAATAGCTGGCGCCGAGCATGGTCATGATTTCGTCTTGCTTGTCACCCTTGTTGATCGGGTACAGCACACGGAAACCGGCATAACCCAGCTGTTCGGTGGATTTGGGATCAAACTTGACGTCGCCGAAATCGAAGCGGGACGGGTCGTACTTGATTTCCTGAACGCTGTCGGCGGTGACTTCGTTGATTTTCACCGGTGTATCGAAATGCATACCCTGGTGGTAGAAGGACAGCTTGAACGGGGTGTTCTGATCGGCCCACTCGGCTTTTTCGTTGCGGAAACGAATTTTCTGGTAATCAGCGAATTTCATTTCGCGGAATTCGTTCGGCAAATTGCTGCGCGGAGCTTCGTATTTCTGCCCGGCCAGCTCTTTTGCCTTGGCCGACACATCATCCAGACTGAATGCCCACAGTTGACCCGCGCCGAACAGGCAAAACAGGGCAGAGCCCGTCACCAGTACGTTTCGTAACCGTTTGGCAGACAATTTTGGTGCATTACAGGGACTAACAATCACGAGCAACCCTCGCCGAAAACAGATCAAAAAACCAACGGCCAGCTATCTATATGCCAGGTTGGCGAGCATTGTTCCGACTCCCATGGGGCTAAATGATTCCCCAATGGCTATCGGACAAGTCTCTACCTAAGTCAAAAATGGACCAATTAACGCTGATCCCCGTAGCGCGCGATTATCTAGTAGCCCGCGTGACAACGCATCAGGGTCAGCGAAGTATTTGTAGCGAAAACCCGGTTTTTTGGGCATCACAAGTCGTTTTCAGTACATTCACGTCTGTAACAGGAAGGTGACCGGCCCATCATTGACCAAATGCACCTGCATATCAGCGCCAAAACGCCCTGCCGCTACCGTGCCATGCAATTGTTGCGCTTGTAACAGCAGATAGTCGAAAAGCGCCTCGCCCAACGCCGGCGGTGCCGCCGTGGAGAAGCTCGGCCTCAGCCCACTCTTGGTGTCTGCCGCCAGGGTGAACTGCGACACCAGCAGCAAACCGCCGCCAATGTCTTTCAAGGACAGGTTCATCTTGCCCTCGTCGTCGCTGAACACCCGATAGTTAAGCAGCTTATGCAGCAGCTTGTCGGCGCTGGCTTGCGTATCCGAAGGCTCGACAGCCACCAGCACCAGCAAACCCTGGTCTATCGCCCCGACCACCTGCCCCTCTACCTCGACCCGGGCGCCGCGCACCCGTTGCAAAAGCCCCTTCATGCTTCTTCAGGCGGCAAATCAAGCAGGCGCCGTGCCATTTCACTCGCCGCACGCACCAGCGCATCGGTAATTCCGGGTTCGGAAGCCGCATGGCCGGCCTCGCGGATGATCTGCAGCTCACTGTTGGGCCAGGCCTGATGCAGCTCCCAGGCATTGTCCAGCGGGCAGATCATATCGTAGCGGCCATGCACGATTACGCCAGGCAGGTGGGCGATCTTGTGCATGTCGCGGATCAACTGGTCAGGTTCAAGGAACGAGTTATTGGTGAAGTAATGGCATTCGATACGGGCAATCGACAGGGCGCGCTGGGGTTCGGAGAAACGCTCGATCAATTGCGGGTTCGGGCACAGGCCCAACATGCGCCCTTCCCACGTGGACCAGGCCTTGGCGGCGTGCATCTGGGCGATCTGGTCGTTGCCGGTCAGGCGCTTGTGGTAGGCGCTGAGCAGGTCGTGCCGCTCCTCCGCCGGGATAGGCGCCAGGTAGTCCTGCCAGTAATCGGGGAACAGCCGGCTGGCGCCAGCCTGGTAGAACCACTGAATGTCCTGGGGGCGGGCCAGGAAAATGCCCCGCACGATCAGGCCGTGCACACGCTCCGGGTGGGTTTGCGCGTAGGCCAGGGCCAGGGTCGAGCCCCAGGAACCGCCGAACAGCACCCATTTTTCGATGCCCAGATGTTCGCGAATCCGCTCAAGGTCGGCCACCAGGTCCCAGGTGGTGTTGTTTTCCAGGCTGGCCCGTGGGGTGGAGCGCCCGCAGCCACGCTGATCAAAAGTAACAATTCGGTACAGATTAGGATCGAAATAGCAGCGGCTATTGGCATCACACCCGGCGCCGGGGCCGCCATGGATGAACACAACGGGCAAGCCTTCCGGGGAACCGCTTTCGTCGACGTACAGGACGTGGGTTTCATCGACGGCCAGATCGTGCCGGGCGTAGGGTTTGATCTGCGGGTACAAAGTCTGCATTGCGCGCTCCGTAAGGGGTCGAGTTCATCCCTGGGGGGACGTCTATTATTTTGCCGTCTGGCATCATAAACCCGAATTGTGCAATGAGCATGTCCTCGTGGACCTAGACCTGTGTCAGCAGAACACCACGCAGGTAGTCCAGCAAATAAACGTACAGCCGGTCGACCTCCAACACCTGGCCCCGGGCCCGCAGGCAGCCGTGAACCAGGCCTTTGCCGGGATACAGCGTGGCCGCCACCCCGGCGCCTTGCAGGCGTTCGGCGTAGAGCATGCCGTCGTCCCGCAACGGGTCGAACTGGGCGACAGCGATCAAAGCCTGCGGCAACCCGCTGAAATCCACAGCCAGCAATGGCATGGCGTAGGGCGACGGCTTGCCCGGCCCACGCAGGTAAAGGGCGAGATAGCACTCGGTGTCGGCGGTACTGAGCAACGGCGCGTCGACGCAATCGCGGCGGGACGGCAGGTCGGCGGGGCCGCCCAGGCCGGGGTAGATCAGGACTTGCGCCAGGGGCTGCGGCTGATGGTCATCCCGCAGGCCCAGGCACAGGGCCGCCGCCAGGTTACCGCCGGCGCTGTCACCGGCCACCACCAGACGCTGAAGGTTGATCGGCTGGGGCGCTTCGCCCACCTGGATCGCCTGCCAGACCGCACGGCAATCCTCAAAGGCGGCCGGAAACGGGTGTTCGGGTGCCAGGCGGTAATCGATGGCGATGACCAGCACTTGCAGTGAGTCGGCCAGCTCAGCACACATGAAGTCATGGGAATCCAGGCCGCCGACCACCCAGCCGCCACCGTGCATATAAAGGATGCATGGCCAGCCGCTATCAGGGGTTTGCGTCGCCGGTTGATAAATGCGTACGCCCACGCCACCCAGGGAAACGTCTGACACCTGTAACCCTTCGGGCCGCGCCGGGGTGAACGCCTGGCACATGCGGTCATAGCCTCGGCGCAATCCGGCCAGCGATGTGTCGTCGCTGGTGAAGGATTCGGTTTTTTCGACGAAGGCGCACATCTGCGCGGAAATCGGGTAATGGGACATCAGAAATTGCCCTGCTGCTGAAAACTTGAAGCACACCACAAGACAAATGTGGGAGCTGGCTTGCCTGCGATAGCGGTGTATCAACCAACGCCATCGGCGACTGATACACCGCTATCGCGGGCAAGCCCGGCTCCCACAGGGGTGCTCTATTGTTCGATCTATCGTGTTCGCATCAGGGCTTGAGGCTGGCCTGCACCGCCGCCACGCCGTCCTTGCCATCCAGGGTCGTTACACCCGCCAGCCAGCTCTGCAAATCCTCGGGGTTGTCGCGCAACCATTGTTTGGCCACCTCCTGCGGCGTCTTGCGGTCCATGATCGGCACCATCAACTGGCTTTCCTGGGCCGCGGTGTAGGTCAGGTTTTCCAGCAGGCGTGTCACGTTGGGGCAACGTTCGGCGTAATCCGGCGCCGTCACCGTGGAGACCGTGGCCATGCCTTCGTTGGCACCGAACACATCTTCACTGCCGGTCAGGTACGCCATTTTCATGTTGATGTTCATCGGGTGTGGGGTCCAGCCGACAAACACCACGAACTCCTTGCGATTCACTGCCCGCTGCACCGCCGCCAGCATGCCTGCCTCGCCGGACGCCACCAGCTTGAAGCCGCCGAGGCCAAAGCGGTTGCTGTCGATCATTTTCTGGATATCGGTATTGGCACCGCTGCCCGGCTCGATGCCATAGATCTTGCCGCCCAGTTTGTCCTTGAAGCGGGCAATGTCGGCAAAGGTTTTCAAGCCGGCGTCGGCAACGTACTGCGGCACCGCCAGCGTCGCTTGGGCGTCGGACAGGCTCGGCCTGTCGAACACCTTGACCTGCTTGGCCGCGAGGAATGGCGCGATGTTGTTGTCCATCGCCGGTTTCCAGTAGCCGAGGAATATATCCAGGCGCTTGTCGCGGATGCCGGCAAAGATGATCTGCTGCACGGCGCTGGTTTGCTTGCTGTCATAGCCCAGGCCATTGAGCAGCACGTCGGCCATGCCGCTGGTGGCGATCACGTCGGTCCAGCTGACCACGCCCATGCGCACGACCTTGCACGAGGCCGGGTCGGCAGCCATCGCGTTGGCGCTCAAGAGTGCGGCGCCGGTGAGAATCAACAGACAACGGTTGAACAGTCTTTTCATCGATGCGGTCTCACTCGGCAGTTTTTATTGTGGGAGTGGCGTCTGACGCGCCGTGCCCAACACCTTACCCAGCGAGACCTCGATCAAAGCGAACTGTGGCGACAGGGATTTGCACACAGACGACTTGGGAGGTGTGTTGCTGTTGAGGGCCTCTTCGCGAGCAAGCCCGCTCCCACATTCGACCGTGTTCCTCCTGAAGAAACACGGTCGAATGTGGGAGCGGGCTTGCTCGCGAAGGCTATCTCAGCAGCGACGCCACTCAGGAGTAATGCCGCTTGCCCCACGCCAGGAACCCTTCCAGCAGTTCCTTCAACACCACCCGCGTCGGCTCGGCCAGGTCGGCGCGATAACGGAAGGGCTCAAACTCTTCCATGTAGGTGCACTGCCCCAACTCCAGCTGCACGGCGTGGATGTTCTCGGCCGGGTTGCCGTAGTGACGGGTGATGTGCCCGCCCTTGAAGCGCCCGTTGAGCACATGGCTGTACTGCGGGTGGCCGGCACAGATGGCTTCCAGTTCGCTGGCCAGCTGCGGATCGCAGGCCGCGCCGTTGAAGGTGCCGAGATTGAAGTCCGGCAGCTTGCCTTCGAACAGGTGCGGGATCACCGAGCGGATCGAGTGCGCATCAAACAGCAGCGCATAACCGAACTCGGCCTTGAGCCGGGCCAGTTCGTTTTGCAGGGTGCGGTGATACGGCGTCCACACCTGCTCCAGGTACGTGGCGCGCTCGGCCTTGGACGGTTCCAGGCCTTCGCGGAACAGCGGCACACCGTCAAACAGTGTCGCCGGGTACAGGCCGGTGGTTGCGCCAACGTACAGCGGCTTGTCGTCTGAAGGCCGGTTCAGGTCGATGACAAAGCGCGAATACTCCGCCGCCAGGGTGCTGGCGCCCAGCGCTTCGGCGAAGTCATACAGCGTGGGAATGTGCCAGTCGGTGTCCGGCAGGCTTTGCGCCTCGGGGATCAGCCCGGCTTGCACCGCCGGCGTCAGGCGCAGGCCCGCGTGGGGCATGCTGATCAGCAGCGGCACACGGCCTTGTTTGAAGTTCAGAACCTTATCCACAGCGGTACTCCTTAGACGGTGACTTCGACGCCGTGGCGCACGACGCGTTTATCCAGCTCGCCACCCAGCCAGTAGGCCAGGTCGGCGGGACGATCAATCTGCCAGGCGACAAAATCCGCGACCTTGCCCACTTCCAGCGAGCCATGGCTGTTGCCCAGGCCCAGGGCGGTGGCCGCGTGTTGCGTGGCGCCGGCCAGGGCTTCTTCCGGGGTCATGCGGAACAGGGTGCAGGCCATGTTCAGCATCAAGCGCACCGACAACGCCGGCGAGGTGCCCGGGTTGAGGTCGCTGGCGATCGCGATCTTCACGCCGTGCTTGCGCAGGGCATCCATCGGCGGCAACTGGGTTTCCCGCAGGAAGTAGAACGCGCCCGGCAGCAGCACCGCGACGGTGCCGGAAGCGGCCATGGCGATGGCGTCTTCCTCGGTCATGAATTCCAGGTGGTCCGCCGACAGCGCCTGGTAACGCGCCGCCAGGCTGGAGCCATGCAGGGACGACAACTGTTCGGCGTGCAGTTTTACCGGCAAGCCAAGTTTCCGGGCGGCGATGAACACGCGCTCCACCTGCTCCGGTGAGAACGCCAGGTACTCACAGAAGGCGTCGACCGCGTCCACCAGGCCTTCCGCTGCCAGCGCCGGGAGCATTTCGGTGCAGATGTGATCGATGTAGGCATCGGCCCGGTCCACGTACTCCGGCGGCAACGCATGCGCCGCCAGGCAGGTGCTGCGCACACTGACCGGCAACTCGGCGCCGAGGCGACGGATCACCCGCAGGATCTTGCGCTCGCTGGCCAGGTCCAGGCCGTAGCCGGACTTGATCTCGACGGTGGTTACACCGTCGCGCAGCAAACTGCGCAGGCGCTTGTGGCCGCTGGCAAACAGTTCATCTTCGCTCGCCGCACGCGTGGCGCGCACGGTGCTGGCAATACCGCCACCGGCCGCTGCGATCTCGGCGTAGCTCACGCCTTGCAGCCGCTGCTCGAACTCGCCGCTGCGATTGCCGCCGAACACCGTGTGGGTGTGGCAGTCGATCAGCCCGGGCGTGACCCATGCCCCTTGCAGGTCATGGGTGGTTGCGTAGTTCGCATCCGGCAGATCGGCGCGCGGGCCGATCCACTCGATGAGCGTGCCCGAGGTAACAATGGCGGCGTCCTCGATGATCGAGTAGTTGCCCTGGGCCATGGTTGCAACGTGGCAGTGTTGCCAAAGCGTTTTCATCAACGCCTCCATTAGGTTATCGATGAGACAAAGCCGGGTCGTAGTGGACCTTGGCCGTTTGCCCGGCGGCGGGCTTGACCCACAGCAGATAGGCGACGATCAGCAAGACGATCCACACGGCACCGACCATAAGAGCGGCCTGGGTGTCCGGGAAGTAACCCAGCACGCCGAAGATGAACAGCATGAACACGATGGCGGCCGCTGGCGCGTAGGGCCAGAACGGCACCGGGAATTTCAGCTCGGCAATCTGTTCCCTGGTCATCGAGCGACGCATGGCCACCTGGGTGACCAGGATCATCAGCCATACCCACACCGTGGCGAAGGTCGCAATCGAGGCGATGACCAGGAACACGTTTTCCGGGATCAGGTAATTGAGCACCACACCGCCGAGCAACGCGGCGCCCATCACCACTACGGTCATCCACGGCACGCCCTGGCTCGACAGTTGGGCAAAACCCTTGGGCGCCTGCCCTTGCTGGGCCAGGCCATACATCATGCGACCGGCGCCGAAGATGTCGCTGTTGATGGCCGAGACGGCGGCCGAGATCACCACAATGTTAAGAATGGTCGCCGCCGAGCCTATCCCCAGGTTGCTGAAGATCTGCACGAACGGGCTGCCCTGGCTGCCGATCTGCGGCCACGGGTAGATCGCCATCAGCACAAACAACGTCAGCACGTAGAACAGCAGGATACGCAACGGCACGGCGTTGATTGCCTTGGGGATCACCCGCTGCGGGTCCTTGGCTTCGCCGGCGGTGATGCCGATGATTTCGATGCCGCCAAACGCAAACATCACCACCGCGAAGGACGCGATCAAGCCACCCACGCCGTTCGGCATGAAGCCACCGTGAGCCCACAGGTTGCTGAGGCCGGTAGCGGGTGCTTCGCCCGCCGAGTGAATGCCGAACAGCATGATGCCGAAGCCGCCGAGGATCATTGCGACAATGGCACCGACCTTGAGCAGCGACAGCCAGAACTCCATTTCGCCAAAGACTTTGACGTTGCACAGGTTCAGGCCGCCGATCAGCAACACGATGCCCAGCACCCAGACCCAGCGCGCGACTTCGGGAAACCAGAAGCCCATGTAGATGCCGAAGGCGGTGACGTCGGCGAGGCAGACGATGATCATTTCAAAGGCGTAGGTCCAGCCGAGGATAAAGCCGGCCATCGGGCCCAGGTAGGTACTGGCGTACTGGCCGAAGGAGCCGGACACCGGGTTATGCACGGCCATTTCGCCGAGGGCGCGCATGACCATGAACACCGCGGCGCCGCCGATCAGGTAGGCCAGGAGCACGGCGGGGCCGGCCATCTGGATGGCGGAGGCAGAGCCGTAGAACAGCCCGGTACCGATCGCGGAACCGAGGGCCATGAAGCGAATATGTCGGGCGGAGAGCCCGCGTTTTAACGTCTTTTCTTGCTGGTGCATTTCTCGTCCTTAATTATTTTTATCCTGAGAAAATTCGAATCTGTAGAAGATCAAATGTGGGAGCTGTCGAGCCCCAGCGAGGCTGCGATAGCGGTGGGTCAGGCTACGAAAGTGTTGCCTGTTCCGGCGCCATCGCAGCCTCGCCGGGGCTCGACAGCTCCCACACTGGATCGGTGTCGCTCTTACAAGCTCGGCAACAACTTCGCCGGCACCAGCTCGTTCAGGCAACGCGTTGCCAGCAGCTCACTGGCGGCATTGATGTCCGGCGCAAAGAAGCGGTCCTTCTCATAAAACGCAACTTTGCTGCGCAGGATCCCGCGCGCCTTTTCCAGCGCCGGCGAGGTTTTCAAGCCATTGCGCAGGTCCAGGCCCTGGCAAGCCGCCAACCATTCCACCGCCAGCACACCGCGGGTGTTCTCGGCCATTTCCCACAGGCGCTTGCCCGCCGCCGGGGCCATCGACACGTGGTCTTCCTGGTTGGCTGACGTCGGCAGGCTGTCGACGCTATGGGGATGCGCCAGTGCCTTGTTCTCGCTGGCCAATGCCGCCGCCGTCACCTGGGCGATCATGAAGCCGGAGTTCACACCGCCATTGCCCACCAGGAATGGCGGCAGTTGCGACATGTGCTTGTCCATCATCAACGAGATGCGACGCTCGCTCAGGGAGCCGATTTCCGCGATGGCCAGCGCCATGTTGTCCGCCGCCATGGCCACCGGTTCGGCGTGGAAGTTGCCACCGGAAATCACGTCACCTTCAGCCGCGAACACCAGTGGGTTATCCGACACGGCGTTGGCTTCCACCACCAGTACTTCGGCCGCCTGGCGGAACTGGGTCAGGCAGGCACCCATGACTTGTGGCTGGCAACGCAGGGAGTACGGGTCCTGGACCTTGTCGCAGTTCTCGTGGGATTGCGACACTTCGCTGCTTTCACCCAGCAGGGCGCGATACGCGGCCGCAGAGTCGATCTGGCCGCGTTGGCCCCGGGCAGCGTGAATGCGTGCGTCGAACGGCGAGCGCGAACCCAGCACGGCTTCCACCGTCAGGGCGCCACAGGCCAGGGCACCGGCGAACAGATCTTCGCCCTCGAACAGCCCACGCAATGCATAAGCGGTGGAAACCTGGGTGCCGTTGAGCAGCGCCAGGCCTTCCTTGGCCGCCAGGGTCAGCGGCGTCAGGCCGGCAACTTTCAGCGCTTCGGTAGCTTCCAGCCATTCGCCTTTGTAGCGGGCCTTGCCTTCGCCCAGCAGCACCAGCGACATGTGGGCCAATGGCGCCAGGTCACCGGAGGCGCCCACCGAACCTTTCAGTGGAATGTGCGGGTAGACCTCGGCATTGATCAGGGCGATCAGCGCGTCGATGACCTGCCGGCGAATCCCGGAAAAACCCCGGCTCAGGCTGTTGACCTTGAGCACCATGACCAGCCGTACCAGCGCATCGCTGATGGGCTCACCGACGCCGGCGGCGTGGGACAGCACCAGGGAACGCTGGAGGTTTTCCAGGTCTTCGCTGGCAATGCGGGTCGAGGCCAGCAGACCGAAACCGGTGTTGATGCCGTAGGCGGTGCGGTTCTCGGCGAGAATCTGTTCCACACAGGCGACACTGGCTTCGATCTGGGCCGAGGCGCTGTCATCCAGACTGAGGGTTACCGGCTGCTGGTAGATGGCCCTCAGTTGGGCAAGGCTCAGTTGGCCTGGAATCAGGTTTAGCGCAGTCACATTCATGCTCCTTTTGAGAGTGTTGTTAACTACCAGTCGCTCCGGATGCTTCCGTTATCCGCCGCTGTGCTCTTTTAGAGGATCAGTCGGCTTGGCACGCTGGTTATTGTTGGGAAAAGGTCAGTGCAAATTCGGTAGCGTGCGTTGCAGTAAGTCGGCGTCCTTGAGCAACGCGGCGGTGGCTGCGATGTCTGGCGCCAGCCAGCGGTCCTGGTCGTAGGCCGGGACGTGTTCGCGCAGCAAACGCCAGGCGGCATCGGTGCCGGCGCCGAAGCGTTGTTCCTGGAGGAACTCGAACGCCTGGGCCGCCAGCAAGTACTCGATGGCGAGGATCTGGGTGACGTTTTCCAGCACCGAATACAGCTTCAGCGCGGCGTTGGTGCCCATGCTCAGGTGGTCTTCCTGCAGGCCCGAGGTGACGAAGTTGTCGAGCACCGCCGGTTGCGCCAACTGGCGGTTTTGCCCGCACAGCGAGGCGGCGACGTACTGCACGATCATCATCCCGGAGTTGACCCCGGGGTTGCTCACCAGGAACGCCGGCAAACCACTGACGTGCGGGTTGATCAGACGGTCCAGGCGACGCTCGGCGATGGAGCCGATTTCGGCCATGGCGATGGCCAGCATGTCTGCCGCCAGGGCCACGGACTGCCCGTGGGGATTGGCCTGGGACACCACGCGGTAGCTGTCTGGCGTGCCGAGCACCAGCGGGTTATCGGTGGCACCGTTGAGTTCGGTTTCGATCTGCCGGGTGGCGTGTTCCAGTTGGTCGCGGGCCGCGCCGTGCACCTGGGGAATCGAACGGATGCTCAGGGCGTCCTGGGTACGAATGCCTTTGCTACTGGCGATCACTTCGCTGCCGTCCAGCAACGCGCGCAGGTTGATGCCCACTTGCTGCATGCCCGGGTGCGGCTTGAGCGCGATGATTTCTTCGTCGAAGGCGTCGATCTGGCCGCGCTGGCCTTCGAAGCTCATGGCACCGATCACATCGGCCCATTGCAGCAGGCGGTGCGCATCGGCCAGGGCCAGGCTGCTGAGGCCGGTCATGCACGGCGTGCCGTTGACCAGGCACAGCCCGTCCTTGGCACCGAGCACTACCGGCTGCAAACCTTCTTCAGCCAGCGCCTGGTGTGCGGGAACGATACGACCCCGATAGCTGACGTCGCCGACGCCGAGCAAGGCGACGCCAATGTGCGCCATGTGGGTCAGGTAACCCACGGACCCCTGGGACGGCACTTGCGGCGTGATGCCATGGTTGAGCAGCCCCAGCAGCGAATGCACCACCTGCGGATGCAAGCCGGATTTGCCGTGGCTGTAGTTAATGATCGCCGCGCAAATGATCGCGCGGGTTTGCTCCACACTCAGTAGCGCACCGACGCCGCAGGCATGGCTGAGCAAGGTATTGCGCGACAGCCGGCTCAGTTGTTCGTCCTTGAGCGACACGTTGCACAAGGCGCCCAGGCCGGTGTTGATGCCGTAGGCGCGCTCGCCGCTGGTGACGATGCGCTGGACGATGGCCTGTGCATTGTCGATGCGAGCCCAGGCCTGGCCCGAGAGTTCGAGGATCGCACCGTGGCGAGCCACGGCGACCACGTCCTGCCAACGCATCGGGGCGTCGGCGATGATGATTTTTTCAGCCTGGGACATCGTTGACCTCTTCATGAAATTCGCAATTGTTGTGCAGCTTCACTGGCCTCATCGCAAGCGAGCCAGCTTCCACAGGGGAAACGCATTCCAAATGTGGGAGCTGGCTTGCCTGCGATAGCCTCAGCCAACCCATCACAAATATCGGATCAAACCACCGCCACCCGCCGCTGGACAAACCGGTTCACGTACTCATCCGCCGGTGAATGCAAAATCTCGCGGGGCGTGCCGACCTGGATCAGCTTGCCGTCCTTGAGGATCGCAATGCGGTTGCCGATGCGCACCGCCTCATCGAGGTCGTGGGTAATGAACACGATCGTCTTGTGCAGGGTCTTTTGCAGCTCCAATAACTGGTCTTGCATCTCGGCACGGATAAGCGGGTCGAGCGCACTGAACGCCTCGTCCATCAGGATGATGTCGGTGTCGGCCGCCAGCGCCCGGGCCAGGCCTACACGCTGACGCATGCCGCCGGAAAGTTGATGCGGGTATTTGTTTTCATAGCCCTTGAGGCCCACGGTTTCGATCCAGTGCAGCGCACGCTCGGCGCACACTTGCCTGGTTTCACCACGCACTTTCAGGCCGTAGGCAACGTTGTCCAGCACACTCTTGTGAGGCAGCAGGCCAAAGCTCTGGAACACCATGCTGATCTTGTGCCGGCGGAATTGGCGCAAGGCTTCCATGTCCAGTTGCAGGATGTCTTCACCGTCCACCAGGATCGCACCGCTGGTAGGGTCGATCAGCCGGTTGAAGTGACGCACCAGGGTCGACTTGCCGGAACCCGACAGCCCCATGATCACGAAGATTTCACCGGTGTCGACGCTCAGGGACAGGTCGTTCACACCCACCACGCAACCAGTCTCGGCCAGCACCTCGTCCTTGCTCTTGCCCTGGCCAATCAACGCCAGTGCATCCTTGGAGCGGTTGCCGAAAATCTTGAATACGTTTTTGACTTCAATTTTGCTGACAGTAGTCATTTGCTCGCCTCATGCCGTGGACGACCATAGGCTTGCGTAATGCGGTCGATGACCACGGCAAGAATCACGATCGCCAGACCGGCTTCAAGGCCGCGTCCAACGTTGAGGGTCTGGATGCCCACCAGTACATCTTCACCCAGGCCACGGGCGCCGATCATCGAGGCGATCACCACCATCGACAGGGCCATCATGGTGGTCTGGTTGATCCCGGCCATGATGCTCGGCAGGGCCAGCGGCAGTTGCACGCCGAACAGTTGCTGCCAGCGGTTGGCACCGAAGGCGTTGATCGCTTCCATGACTTCACCGTCCACCTGGCGAATGCCCAGGTCGGTAAGACGAATCAGCGGCGGTGCGGCGTAGATCACCGTGGCGAAAATCGCCGGGACCTTGCCCAGGCCGAACAGCATCAACACCGGGATCAGGTACACGAAGCTGGGCATGGTCTGCATGATGTCCAGCAGCGGCATCAGCACCGAACGCAGGCGGTTGCTGCGGGCCGACAGAATCCCCAGGGGAATGCCGATCAGCACCGAAATCACCGTGGCCACCATCATCAGCGCCAGGGTTTGCATCAGTTTGTCCCACAGCCCGACCGCGCCCACCAGAAACAGCAGGCCGACGATCACGACGGTGGTGAACCACTTGCGAGTGGCATGCCAGGCAATACCGCCGACAATCAGCAACATCAACCACCAGGGCGCTGCGCGCAGCAAACCTTCCAGGTTAACGATGGCCCACAGCAACGTATCGGAGATGTGCCGGAACACATCGCCGTAGTTGGTCACCAGCGCATCGACCCAACTGTTGACCCAGTCGGCGATGGAAAACGTAAATCTCTCAGGAAACATAGTGTGCTCTCGATCCAGTGGATTGTGGCCGGGCGCCCGGTTGCCTGTGGCGGCAACCGGAAACGCTCAACCTACAAGGCCGCGTCGATTTTCTTGGCTGCGTTGTCGCTCACCATGCGTGCCAGAGTTCAGGATGTCCCTTGAGGAAAGTTTTCGCCAGTTTTGCTGTTTCAATTCGCTGTTTGTCATGCGTACCGGGTTCTGGTTAAGCAGGTTGAGCAGCGGCGCCCTGCACATCGGGCAGCACGAGGCGCTCAGGAATCGGGCTGTGCCATTTTTTCGCAGCCCAGTAGTACAACGCCGCCGGCACCACCAGCCCGATGATCCACGAGATATCGGTGTCGCCCAGGCTCGCGACCAGTGGGCCGGTGTAGAAATGCGTCGAGATGAACGGCATCTGAATCAGCACGCCGAACACGTAGATGCTGATGCCCATCAGGTTCCAGCGACCGTAGCGACCGTTGGGGTTGGACAGGGCCGGGATGTCATAGCGCTCTTTGGTGATGCAGTAGAAGTCCACCAGGTTGATCGCACTCCAGGGCGTGAAAAACGCCAGCAGGAACAGGATGAACGCGGAGAAATCCTTGAGGAACGAGTCCTTGCCCAGCAACGCCAGCGCGGCGGCAATCGACACCATCACGAAGATGTACAACAGCCGCGTGCCACTGCCGATATGCCGGCTGCCACGGAAACCACTGATGATTGTCGCGATCGACATGAAGCTGCCGTAGGCGTTGAGGGTGGTGACGGTGACCTTGCCGAAGGCGATGCTGAAATACAGCAGCGCCGCGACGATCCCGGTGCCGCCCAGGCCGACGATAAACGACACTTCGTGGTGAGCGAATTGCGAGCCTGCCAGGGCTGCCGCAAACACACCGAACACCATCGAAGCCTGCGCGCCGATCACCGAACCGAGGCCCACGGCCCAGAAGGTTTTCGAGGCCTGCGTGCTGCGCGGCAAGTAGCGCGAGTAGTCCGCTACATACGGGCCGAACGCAATCTGCCAGGACGCCGAGAGGGAAATCGCCAGCAGGAAACTGCTGAGGGAAAAATGCTTGTTGCCCAGCAACGCACCGATGTCGTTACCGGCCAGCAGCCTGTAGAACAGGTACACGAAGGCAACCACCCCCAGCACGCTGGCGATGCGACCGATGCCGTGGATCACCCGGTAGCCGAAGATCGTAAACACCATGATCAGCCCCGCGAACAATACGATGCCGACCCAGTCTTCAACGTGAAGCAACTGCGCCACCGCCTGCCCCGCCAGCAATGAGCCGCTGGCGGAAAAACCGATGTACATCAGGCACACCAGCACCAGTGGAATCACCGCGCCATACACGCCGAACTGCACGCGGCTGGAGATCATCTGCGGCAAGCCCAGTTGCGGGCCTTGCGCCGCATGCAGGGCCATGACGCCACCGCCCAGCAGTTGACCGATCAACAGACCGATCAACGACCAGAACACATCACCGCCCAGCACCACGGCCAGGGCCCCGGTGACGATCGCAGTGATTTGCAGGTTGGCACCCAACCACAGGGTGAACTGACTCAATAGACGGCCGTGTCTTTCCGCTTCCGGGATGTAGTCGATCGAACGCCTTTCGATCAACGGGGTGGTGCTTGCACGAGCGTCTTTTACTGCCATTTATGTTCAACCTCTGATGGATTGTTTTTGGGTGAAACGCAGATCACATGTGGGAGCGGGCTTGCTCGCGAAAGCGATGGGTCAGCTAACGACTTCAGTGACTGATACACCGCATTCGCGAGCAAGCTCGCTCCCACATTAGTTATTTGATCATCGGGAGATTGAGGCCCTGCTCTTTGGCGCAATCGATAGCGATCTGGTAGCCCGCATC